>JAFZRD010000029.1 GCA_017620055.1 Lachnospiraceae bacterium | reverse complement strand
GAGCATAGCGGATGATTTTTGCGGGGAATATGACAGCGGTATAAGGAATACGTATCTGATCCACGGTATAACCGGGAGCGGCAAGACGGAAGTCTATATGGAGATGATATCGCACGTCGTGTCGAAGGGGCGGCAGGTGATAGTACTGATCCCCGAGATATCGCTGACATATCAGACCGTGATGAGATTCTACAAAAGATTCGGCGACAGGGTCTCAACGCTCCATTCCAGACTGTCGGACGGCGAGAGATACGACCAGTTCGAAAGAGCGAGAAAGCATGAGATAGACATTATGATCGGGCCGAGATCGGCGCTCTTTACACCGTTTGACGATCTGGGGCTCATAGTCATTGACGAGGAGCACGAGCATACATACAAGAGCGACCAGATGCCGAAGTATCATGCGAAGGAAGTTGCAACAGAGCTTGCAAAGCTTCATGATGCCTCTGTGGTACTCGGAAGCGCAACACCTTCGGTGGGATCATATAATGCGGCACTGTCGGGGAAGTATAAACTGTACACCCTTACGGAGCGCGCACAGGGAGCCCTTCTCCCCGATGTTGTGAGCGTTGATCTTCGGGATGAATTAAAGAGCGGGAACAGGAGCATATTCTCGTCAAAGCTCAGGGAGGCAGTCGGAGAGCGCCTCAGGAGAGGCGAACAGGTAATGCTGTTTCTCAACAGGAGAGGATATGCGGGATTCGTATCGTGCAGGTCGTGCGGCACCGTTGTCAAATGCCCGCACTGTGATGTATCGCTCTCAAAGCACAGGAACGGAAAACTTGTATGTCACTACTGCGGATACGAACAGGGCACCGTGAAAGTGTGCGGCAAATGCGGCAGTAAGATGATCGGCCAGATGGGTATAGGTACCGAAGCCGTTGAGGAGCAGATCAAGGAACTGTTCCCGTATGCTTCGGTGCTTAGGATGGATGCCGATACGACAAAACAGAAAGGCGATTACGAGTCGATCCTCTCGACGTTTGCGAACCGTGAGGCGGATATTCTTGTCGGAACACAGATGATAGTCAAAGGTCATGATTTTCCGTATGTGACCCTTGTCGGGATACTTGCGGCGGATATGTCGCTCAACGCAAACGATTACAGAGCCGGAGAGAGAACATTCCAGCTTCTTGTGCAGGCTGCCGGAAGAGCGGGACGCGCGGACAGACCGGGGGAGGTCATCATTCAGACGTACAGACCGGAACACTATGCGATACAGGCCGCGATGAAGCAGGATTACAGGGCGTTCTATGATGAGGAGATGATATACCGTGCGGCACTGTCATATCCTCCGTGCGGACATATGCTCGCTCTGATCACGGAAAGCATGGATGAGACCGAGGGAGTGAACTTCGCGGATGCATTGGCACGCACGATCGCTGATGGTATAATAGGCAGGGCCGTTATGATAGGTCCGACTGCTGCCTCGATAGGCAGGATCAAAGATGTTTACAGACGCATGATATACGTCAAGAGTGCCGATACGGCGGTCCTTACGGGTGTGAAGGATGCGGCGGAAGCATTCTTTGACAGATGCGGCAATAAAGGTTTGAGGATCAGTTTCGATCTCGATCCGATGAACGGATATTAAGGAGGAAAGATGGCACTTCGACAGATCAGGGAAATAGGTGATCCGTGTCTTCAGAAGATGTGTAAACCCGTTAAGGAAGTTAACGGCAGGACGCGCGATCTTATAGGCGATCTTCTCGAGACTATGTACGATGCGGAAGGCGTGGGTCTTGCGGCTCCGCAGGTCGGCATATTAAAGAGGATCGCGGTCATAGATGCAGGCGAGGAATATCAGGAGGAACCGCTCATCCTGATCAATCCGGAGGTACTCGAGACGGACGGTGAGCAGACCGATTACGAGGGTTGTCTTTCGGTACCCGGTAAGGTGGGCAGGGTGACGAGACCGTCATATGCCAAAGTGAAGGCATATGACATGGACATGAACGAGTACATCGTGGAAGGCGAGGATCTTCTTGCCAGAGCCCTCCTTCATGAGATAGAGCATCTTGACGGACATATGTATGTCGAGAGGGTCAGCGGACCGCTCCTTACGAACGAGGAACTGGCCGAGATACTGAAGGCTCAGGAGGAAGACGAACAGAAGGGGCAAGAATAGGATCATGAAGATACTGTTTATGGGAACTCCCGATTTCGCCGCGGGGATCCTTAAGGCGATAGTCGAAAGCGGCAGGCACGAAGTCGTCTGTGCCGTAACACAGCCGGACAGGCCCAAAGGCAGGAGCAAAGAGCTCATCCCGTGTCCCGTCAAAGAGTATGCGGCCGCCCGGGGTATACCGCTCCTGCAGCCCGCGAAGATCAAGGAAGAGCAGGAGGTCGCGAAACTTAAAGGGATTGATGCCGATATTTACGTCGTTGCCGCTTTCGGACAGATACTGTCCAAAGAGATACTCGATATTCCGAAGCACGGATGCATCAACGTACATGCGTCGCTTCTTCCGGAGTATCGCGGAGCCGCACCGATCCAGTGGGCCATAGCCGACGGTAAGAAGGTGACGGGAGTGACGATCCAGCAGATGAACGAAGGTGTCGATACCGGAGATATACTGAGCGTTTCGCAGGTTGAGATCGGGGACGATGAGACCGGAGGGTCACTCTTTGACAGACTGATGGATGAGGGCGCCTCACTGATCGTAAGAACGCTCGATATGATAGAAAAAGGGGAAGCTAAACCCGTACCCCAGGATGATTCAAAGGCGACATATGCGAAGATCCTGAAGAAGGAAATGGGATGCATTGATTTTGCACGAAGTGCCGAAGAGATAGAAAGGATGATCCGTGCATTCACACCATGGCCCGGAGGCTATACGTATCTTGACGGGAAGATGATCAAGATCAAAAAGTGCCGTGTATGTCAGTCTTCGGGAGACGAAGAGCCCGGAACGGTCACGGGCACGTCAAAGGATGAGATAGTAGTGGCGTGCGGTCGGGGCGCTCTCGGGATAAGCGTCCTTCAGAGCGAAGGCAAGAAAGAGATGACGGTGCACGATTATCTTCTCGGTAATCCCGTAAAAGCGGGAGAGAAGTTTGGACGATAAACGGAGGTGGATCTTATGAACTTTTCATATTACGGAGGTTATTACAGCAGTTATTACGGCGCAAGCTATATTCTCGTGATAATAGGCGCCCTGCTGTGCCTTATCACATCGGGCATGGTAAAGGGGACGTTTGCCAAATACGCCAAGGTTGCTTCGCGGCTCGGTATGACCGGAGCGGAAGTGGCACAGGCAATACTTCACAAGAGCGGGATATATGACGTTACGGTGCAGAGGGTTGCGGGAAGCCTTACCGACAACTTCAATCCGGGGACGAAGACAGTCAATCTGTCCGAGAGCGTGTATGACAGCTCCAGTATTTCCGCAATAAGCGTAGCCGCCCATGAATGCGGTCATGCGATGCAGCATGACGAATCATATTTTCCCCTGTCCGTCAGAAGTTCGATACTTCCGGTCGCAAATTTCGGATCGAAGTTCGGCCTCTGGATCGTGCTTGCCGGAGTGTTCATCAGCTTCTTCCAGCCGCTCATATTCATAGGCGTGCTGCTGTTCTCATTCGGTGTCCTGTTCCAGATCGTTACTCTCCCCGTTGAGTTCGATGCATCCAAGAGGGCTCTGGCGACGCTTTCAGACATGGGATACCTGTCAGATGACGAGATGGACGGTGCCAGAAAGGTATTAAAAAGCGCGGCGATGACCTATGTTGCATCCGCGGCGGCTTCCATACTTTCGCTTATCCGCCTGATCCTTATAGCGCAGGGAGGCAGAAGAAGACGTGACTGATGTAAGGGCCATCGTATATGATGCACTGCTTGTTGCCGAAGACGGTGCACCCACACACAGCCTTGCATCTGATGTCCTTGACAAATACTCATATCTGGATGTCAAGGACAGGAGCTTTATCAAGAGACTCATAGAAGGTGTGACGGAGAGAAGGATCACACTCGATCACATCATCGCTTCATACAGTTCCCATCCGGTTCCCAAAATGAAGAAACAGATCAGGGTACTTCTCAGAATGGGAACATATCAGCTGTTATTTATGGATTCGGTGGCGGATCACGCTGCCGTGAATGAGACCGTTAAGCTCGCAAAGAAGGCGGGCTTTGCGCGTCTTACGGGATTTGTCAACGGGATCCTTCGGAAGATAGCATCAAACAGGGACGCACTGCCGTGGCCCGATGAGGCTTGCGACCCCGAAAAGTATCTGTCGGTCAGGTATTCGTGCCCCGAATGGATCGTATCAAAGCTCATTGCCGAGCAGGGTAGAAGAAACGCCGAGGATATACTGAAACTGTCGGTTAGCGTACGGCCCGTGACGGCAAGGGTAAACCTTTCAAAGACAACGGTGGATGCCGTGACCGCGGCCGGGTGTGCGGATCCGTCTGACGTGTTCCCCGGGGCCGTGATACTTAAGGATTACGACAATATAACCGGGATCGGGGCATTTTGCGACGGCAGCATATGCATACAGGACATAAGCTCGATGATCGCCGTGGCGGTTGCGGGGATAAAGGAGACCGATACGGTTCTCGACCTGTGCGCATCCCCCGGGGGAAAATCACTTCATGCGGCCGATCTGGCAGTTCGCGGAAAGGTGATATCGTGCGACGTTTCCGAGCAGAAGATCGCTACGATCTCGGAAAACGTATCAAGATGCGGGTTCGGTAATGTCGAAACCGTCATATCCGATGCAACAAAGTACCGCGAGGAATTCGAAGGAATAGCGGATGTTGTGATCGCGGATGTTCCGTGTTCGGGGCTCGGAGTAATGGGACGCAAGAACGATATCAAGTATAATCTGACCGAAGAGGCGATCCTGTCCCTTGCAGATCTTCAGAGACGGATACTGGCAAATGCCGCAAAGTATGTCAGAAAGGGCGGTATACTGATGTTCTCCACCTGCACGTGCTCACGGGGTGAGAATCAGGATAACGCACGTTATCTTACTGAGGAGTGCGGCCTTACACCGGTCGGATTCTACGATGAACTGCCGGAGGCGGTGAGGGATGAGACTGCAAAGGACGGTTGGCTTCAGCTGTATGGCAGGGATGGAATAACAGACGGTTTCTTTATGGCGAAGTTTACGAAATGACAGATAAGACCGATATAAGATCATTTACATATGACAGGCTCAGGGATGAGATGACGACCCTTGGCGAGAAGCCTTTCAGGGCAGACCAGCTATTTGACTGGCTGCATGCGAAGGGGGCGGATGATTTTTCGAAGATGAGCAATCTGTCGGAAGATCTGAGAAGAAAGCTTGCGGATAAATACCGGATAGATACCGTCACTCCGGTCGAGGTTCTCGTGTCATCCGACGGAACGAGGAAATATGTTCATGCGCTTCATGACGGAAACGTCATAGAGACCGTGCTCTTAAAGTACGATTACGGTAATACGGTCTGCATCAGCTCGCAGGTCGGATGCCGCATGGGCTGCGCTTTCTGCGCATCAACGGTCGACGGACTCGTGCGCGGACTTGATGCCGGCGAGATGGAGGCACAGATCCTGTCGGTGGAACGGGACATAAACGAGCGTGTCAGCCACGTCGTGGTGATGGGGAGCGGGGAGCCGCTCGACAATTATGACGCTTTTACCGATTTTATCGATATCATTACCGACAAAAGAGGTGTTAACCTGAGCGTTCGTAACATTACCGCGAGCACGTGCGGGCTTGTGCCCGCGATCAGGGAGCTTGCCGGGAGGAGATACGGTCTGACACTCGCCCTGTCGCTTCATGCCGTCACCGATGAAAAGAGACGTCAGATAATGCCTGTCGCGAACAGATACCCGCTTCATGAGGTCCTTGACGCGTGCAGGTACTATTTTGAAGTTACGGGACGCCGTATTTCGCTGGAATACAGCCTTATAGCTGGATTCAACGACAGCGACGACGACATGGAAAAGCTCTCCGTGATCGCGCGTGATCTGGGGGCACATGTCAACCTCATATGCGTCAATCCGATCGAAGAGAGAGAATACCGCCCAACAAGCCGTAAAATGGCGCTCGCACTTAAAAATAAACTTGAAAAAAACAATATAAATGTTACTATAAGAAGGGAAATGGGACGCGATATAAACGGGGCCTGCGGTCAGTTGCGTCGCAATTTCCTAAAACGAGATTTGGGAGATCCGAATGTTTAAGACTTATTCAATGACGGATATCGGCAGAAGAAGGAAGCTTAATCAGGATACCGTCTATTCCTGTGAGCATCCGCTCGGCAATCTGAACAACCTGTTCATTGTCGCCGACGGTATGGGAGGACACAAGGCGGGTGACTATGCTTCCGCTTATACAGTTAAAGCCATCGAGCGTGAGGTCGAAGTCTGTGAGGACAAATCACCGATCAAGATACTTCGCGAGGCGATAACCGTAGCCAACATGGAGATATATGAGAAGGCATCCACGGAAGCGGATTTTGCGGGGATGGGAACGACTGTTGTTGCCGCAACGATCAGCGACGATACTCTGTACGTTGCAAACGTCGGGGACAGCAGACTGTATCTTATAGATAAGGCCATCACACAGGTGACCAAGGATCATTCGCTCGTTGCGGAGCTTGTCAGAAAGGGTTCGCTCGACGCCACACAGGCAAAGGCGCATCCCGACAAGAACATCATCACGAGAGCCATAGGTGCCGCCTCGACGGTGGATATCGATTTCTTCGAGGTTGAACTCAGCCCCGGGGATATCATCCTGATGTGTACCGACGGACTCACGAACATGGTCGATGATGATGAGATACTCCGTATAGTCAGGACGGGTGTGGATGTTGCCGACATAGCCGAGAATCTTGTTAAGATGGCCAATCATAACGGTGGGAAGGATAATATAGGGGTCGTTATAATCGAATCGTCCAAGGAGAGTTAAATGCTTGAAGTAGGAACATTTTTAGGGGACAGATACGAAATACTCGAACTGATCGGAAGCGGCGGCATGGCGGATGTTTACAAGGCCAAATGCCACAAGCTCAACAGGTTCGTTGCGATAAAAGTACTGAAGTCGGAGTTCTCTTCCGATTCGAGCTTCGTATCCAAATTCAAAGCGGAGGCACAGGCCGCAGCCGGTCTGATGCATCCCAATATCGTCAATGTCTATGATGTCGGTGAAGAGAACAGGATGTATTACTTCGTTATGGAGCTGGTTGAGGGTATCACTCTCAAGCACTACATAGAGAAGAAGATCACTCTTACCGCCAAGGAGGCCGTGAGCATAGCGATACAGGTATCGATGGGTATCGAGGCGGCTCACAACAACGGCATCATCCATCGTGACATCAAGCCGCAGAACATAATCATCTCCAAAGAGGGAAAGGTTAAGGTCGCGGATTTCGGTATCGCCAAGGCGGCAACGAGCAATACCGTTACTTCGCATGCGATGGGTTCGGTCCATTATACTTCGCCCGAGCAGGCCAGAGGCGGGTATTCCGATGCCAAGAGTGATATATATTCGATCGGTATCACACTGTTCGAGATGATAACGGGACACGTTCCGTTCGACGGAGAGACGACGGTCGCGGTCGCGATCAAGCATATCCAGGAGGAGATGCCGTCGCCGAGGGTATATGTACCTGATGTCCCGATAAGCGTTGAGCAGATAATCAGGAAATGCTGCCAGAAGAATCCGGACAGAAGATATGCGAACGTCGGCCAGCTCATCAGGGATCTGAAGCATTCACTGACGAATCCCGACGAAGATTTCGTCGTTATACAGGAACCCGCGTCCGAGGGCGGAACAAAGAACATCACGGATAACGAGAAGCAGCAGATAAGAAAGCAGACCGCGATGGCTGCCCCTCTTCCCGAACCCGTCATCGAACCGGAGGAGAAGTATGCGACCGGCCAGCAGGCATCATACAGACCCCGCGAGGAAGAAGCATTCGACGATGATTTTGAGGATGTGTTCGGCGTGAGGAATTCGAAGAACAGAAGTGCCGGAAGAAGTGCCGAGCGTGCTCCGGAGCGTCCGAAGTCGAGAAAATCACAACCGGGTGCACCGAAATCCAGGAAGAACAAAGACGCATCATCAAGGAAGAACTCATACAAGGCGCGTGAGAACGATTACTATGAGGACGAACTCGATGACGATGTGGATCCGAAGATGGAGAAGGCCGTCACGATACTTCTTGTAGCGGCAGCGGTTATCATCACGATCATCGCGATCTTCATAATCGGCAAAGTGTTCGGAATGTTCTCCGGATCGTCTTCGGGTGACGATAAAGAAGAACTCACGATAGAAGCATCCGCGGGAACAACTATAGTTCCGAATGTCGTGGGTATGACCGTTACCGAGGCAAGCGACGCACTGACGAACGCAGGGCTCACTGCCAAGGCAACATACAAGGAATCAACCGAATACGATAAGGATTATATCGTATCACAGGATATAGAAGGCAACACCGAAGTTCCAAGCGGAACAGTTCTTAATCTCGTCGTATCGAGCGGAAAGGTAGTCGGTGCCACGGTTCCCGATGTTGTGGGGAAGAGTGAGGCCGAGGCCAAGGTGATCCTCGAAGCGGAAGGCTTCAAGATGCAGAAGCAGCTTCAGGAGAGCGATTCGGTCGAAAAGGGCAACGTTATATCGCAGAATCCTCTCGGAGCAACGACAGCCGCACAGGGCAGTGACGTAACGGTAGTGATAAGCTCGGGAATGAGCGTTGAACAGATAACGATGCCCGATCTGACAGGCAAGACCGAGGAAGAGGCCAAGGTCGTGATCGAAGAGGAAGGTCTGTCGATCGGTACGGTAGCGGAAGAAGATTCCGACAGTGTCGAAAAGGGCAAGGTAATATCCCAGGCGCCTGCGGCCGGAGGAATGGTAGACAAGGGTACCGCGGTCGATCTTAAGATCAGTCTCGGCAAGAAGATCAAAACATATTCATGTTCGGTAGATGTCGGAACACCGAATAACTACATGGACGGATCGGAAGCGATAATCGTGCTGATGAGTCCGAACGGCGAAGAACTCGGAAGATTTTCAACCACATCGTTCCCGTATAACGTAAGCAAGAAGGGAATAAACGATATCTCGAGCGGTGTCATCACGATAACGTATCTGTCCGAAGAAGGAACATGGGAGACGACCAATCCGACAGCCGTGACATTTACGGCGGAAGAAGAGTGATGCGGGGCAGGATCATAAAAGGTGTCGGCGGATTCTATTACGTGCATACCCCGGACGGGGTATACACATGCAGGGCCAAAGGCCTGTTCCGGCTCGATCATACAAAGCCTCTTGTAGGGGATTACGTGGAGATGGATGTTGTTCCCGGAGAGGAAATGGTCGGAAATGTTTCGAAGATATATGACAGGAAGAATCAACTCATAAGGCCGAATGTCGCGAACGTGGATCAGGCGCTCATAATATTTGCGCTTGTGGATCCGGTTCCGAACCTCGTGACTCTTGATAAGATGATCCTGCAGTATAAGGCACAGGGAATACCTGTGCTAATATGCTTTAATAAAGAGGATATTGCATCTGAAGAGCTTGCAACGAAATTTACGGTCCAGTATCGCGGAAGCGGATGCCGGATATTTGTTACGAGCGCAAAGGATAACGAGGGGGTCGATGAACTGACGGACAGCCTCCTGGGACTGACAACGACGGTTGCGGGGCCTTCCGGTGTCGGCAAATCATCGCTGATAAACTGTATCACGAACAGCGATATTGCACAGACCGGGGATATTTCGGAAAAGCTTGCCAGGGGAAAGCATACCACCAGGCATTCCGAGATCATTCCGATCGCCGGCAACACTTACATTATCGACACTCCGGGATTCGGCTCGTTCGATCTGGCCGACATTGAGGCAGAGGATCTTTGCGGATATTACGAGGAGTTCGAGGGAACAGGACCTTGCCGTTTTGCACCGTGTTCGCATACCCACGAACCGGACTGCGCAGTCAAGGAAGCGGTTTCGGCCGGCAGGATATCCAAAGGAAGATATGATAATTACGTTTACATATACAATGAGCTCAGAGGAGCAAGGAGATACACATAATGATAATTCTGTCACCTTCGATCCTCGCCGCGGACTTCACGAAGCTCGGCGAGCAGATGGAGAAGGCCGAAGCCGGGGGAAACGATTATTTTCATTTTGATGTGATGGACGGTATGTTCGTACCGAACATCTCATTCGGGATACCGGTTCTTAAGTGTGTGAGGGCAGCCACGAAAAAGGTGCTCGACGTACATCTGATGGTTGAAGCTCCCGAAAGATACATCGACAAGTTCATCGACGCCGGGGCCGATATCATCACCGTTCATCAGGAGGCCTGCAAGCCGCTTCGGGAAACACTGCTTCACATTCACGAGCGAGGGAAGAAGGCGGGTGTCGCGATCAAACCGGGAACCGATATCTCGGTACTTGAACCTTACTTCGATCTCGCGGACATGTTCCTGGTGATGACGGTCGAACCGGGATTCGGCGGCCAGAAATATATGGATATATGTACCGGCAAGATAAAGGATCTTCGCGCGATGCTCGATGCCAAAGGCCTTGATACTGACATTCAGGTCGACGGCGGTATAACAAGAGATAACGTGACTACTGTACTTGATGCAGGCGCAAATGTCATAGTGATGGGTTCATCCGTTTTCGGCGGTGACATCACTGATAATACGGGATACTTTTCCAAGCTTTTTTCCGAATACGGTAAAGGAGATGTTGTATGAAGAATTATATCAAGATAGCGCGTCCCGATCACTGGGTCAAGAATGCGTTCATCCTTCCGGGAGTCGCGATAGCGATACTTCTGACCGACGGATTTGTCTTCTCGGGTGATGTTGTCCTAAGGTTCATATTCGGTTTTATGGCTACATGTTTTATCGCCTCGGCAAATTACGTCATTAACGAGTGGCTTGATGCAGAATTCGACAAGTATCATCCGACCAAGAAGTTCAGACCTGTCGTATCCGAGAACATGAAGCTCTCGCTCGTACTGACCGAATATGCCGTGCTCATTGTAGCCGGTATAGGCCTGTCGCTCCTTGTCGGAAAAATGTTCATGTATATGGAACTGTGGCTTCTCATTATGGGAGTCCTCTATAACGTCAAACCGATAAGGACTAAGGATATCCCTTATCTTGATGTCCTTTCCGAATCGATCAATAACATGATAAGACTGCTCCTCGGATGGTTCATCATCACCCAGGAGTATCAGCCGCCGATAAGTATCCTTATAGGGTACTGGTTTGCGGGTGCGTTCCTGATGGCAACAAAGAGATTCGCCGAGTACAGGATGATCGGAGACCCTTCCGTTGCCGGACTGTACAGAAAGAGCTTCGCACACTATACCGAGACGAGCCTTCTCGTGTCGACGTTCTTCTATGCGATGTGCGCGACGTTCTTCATCGGTGTGTTCATGATCAAATACAGGATGGAATACATCATCGCGATGCCGTTCGTATTCCTTCTGTTCTGTTTCTATCTATACATCGCTTTCAAGCCGGATTCAGCCGTACAGAAGCCCGAGAAGCTTTACAAGGAAAAGTGGCTTCTTGCGTATGTCGCACTTCTTACGGTCATACTTCTGCTACTTACGATAATCGACATTCCGATGCCGGAATACTGGGTCAACCCGACGCTGTTCGGCGTATAAGGATATCAGAAACGCATGATGCGACGAAACTTGGGCGACTACAAACTGTACGTTTTCGATCTTGACGGGACGCTTTATGATCAGCCGAGACTGCGCTTCATAATGGCAAAGCGTCTTCTGCTTTACTATATGTTTCATCCTTTTTCGGCCGGAGACCTCATGATCCTTAAGCATTTCAGGAGTGTGAAGGACAGTTGGACGGGAAGTTCATCAGAAGATGAGATCATCCGGCAAGTTGCCGCCGACAAAAAGTGCGATGCCGCAAAGGTACGCGGTATCGTTGATAAATGGATATATGACAATCCTCTGTCCGCACTTGCGCAGACAAAAGATGAACGTCTTATCAAATGGATCGGAAGACTTCGAAGAGACGGAAAGAAAGTCGTGATCCTGTCGGATTATCCGACAGAGGATAAGCTTCGCGCCATGAACGTTGAAGCGGACAGGCAATACGGCCCCGACGATCCGAGGATAGACGAGCTCAAGCCGTCGCCCAAGGGCCTTATTGTCATCATGGAAGACTATGCTTGCTCACCTGAGGACATACTTATGATCGGAGACCGTCCGGAGAAGGACGGAGCGTGTGCCGATGCCGCGGGAGTTGATCATCTGATACTTCCGAGACATACCGGCAGGAGGGATTATGAAGAATTCGAACGTTAAATACCTTTTGATACTGCATGTGCTCCTCGGCGTCTACTCGCTTACCGGGGTGGCGTCCAAGTTTGCGGCAAGAGAGGAAATGTTCTCATTCAAATTCATACTTTTTTACGGACTGGTCCTTTTCGGTCTGTTCGTTTATGCGATCGCATGGCAGCAGATAATCAAGCACATGCCGCTCATATCGGCATATGCCAACAGAGGTGTCACCGTTATCTGGGGGCTGGTATGGGGCTATTTTATCTTTTCGGAAGAGATAAACGTCAGGAAACTTATCGGTGCTGCCGTGATCATCGGCGGGATAGTTCTGATAGTCACGGCCGATGCGAAGGAGGAGACCGCTGCTTTGGCGGAGGATGCGGAAGATGAGTGACAATATCAAACTGCTCGACTGCACGCTCAGGGACGGTGGATACCTTAACGACTGGGAATTCGGCAGGAGCAACATCATCAACATATTCGAACGTCTTGTCAGTGCCGGTGTGGATATAATCGAGACGGGCTTTATAGACGACAGAAGACCGTTTGACGAGAACAGGACGATATTCCCCGATACGGACAGTGCCAACAGGATATACGGCAGGCTGTCGAAAGGTGATTCGATGATCGTCGGCATGATCGATTACGGTACATGCTCGGCCGATAACATCAGGAATGCGGATGAGTGTTATCTTGACGGCATCAGGGTCATATTCAAGAAACAAAAGATGCATGAGGCAATAGAATTCTGCGGACGCATCAAGGAAAAAGGATACAAAGTGTTTGCCCAGGCCGTATCGATAACAAGCTATGACGACGACGAACTGTCGGAGCTGATAGGCCTTGTGAACGATCTGAAGCCGTATGCATTCTCGCTGGTTGATACCTACGGACTTCTTCACAAAGGACAGCTGCGGCATTATTTTGATTTTGCGTGCGCGCATCTCGACCGATCGATCGGGATAGGATATCATGCGCATAACAATTTCCAGCTCGCATATGCGAACTGCATCGAGCTCATTGACGATCCCCCGAAAGACCGCATGCTCATAGTCGACGGTACTCTCTACGGCATGGGTAAGAGCGCGGGCAATACGCCGATCGAACTGCTCGTCATGCACATGAACGAGTCGCACGGGGGACACTATCACAACAGCCAGATACTTGAGGCCATAGAGGTCACGATGCTCGATATGTACCGCAAGGTGGGCTGGGGGTATTCGTTCAAGTTTTTCCTTGCCGCATCTCACGACTGTCATCCCAACTACGTTAACTATCTGATGGATATCGGAAAGCTTTCGGTCAAGTCCATCAGCGAGATACTCGAATCGCTCGAAGGGGACAAAAAGCTCCTCTATGACGCAGACTATATTAGAGAACTGTACTTTGACTATCAGAAGAGACAGTGCGCAGATTCGGATTCGGTCGCAACTCTTTTGGAGGACCTTGCCGGAGCCGACGTTCTGCTTATGGGACCCGGCAGGAACATATACAGTCAGAGGGACAGGGTAGAGGCATATATCAAAGAGAACAGTGCTGTTACGATATCGATCAACTATATCCCGAAAGATTATGATATCGACTATGTGTTCATGAGTAACGCGAAGCGTTATGTACAGCTCTGCTCGGCCCTGAGCGAACAGAAGAAGAAGTCAAAGCTCATTGCCACGAGCAACATTACGAGGACTCTCGGAGAGTTCGATTATACGCTCAATTACAGCGCTCTTCTCGATGAGGAAGCACTGATGCCGGATAATCCGCTGATCATGCTTCTTAAGCTTTTGAAGAAGGCGGGAGCGTCATCGATAGGACTGGCCGGGTTTGACGGCTACAGGGAGACATCGGTTTCAAACTATGTCAATCCGAACATGGAGTACTCATACAGCAGTGAGGAAGCGGACAACATCAACATCGATACGGTGAAGGGTATCAGAAAGCTCGCGCTCGACAGGCCGCCCGTATTCGTAACGGAGAGTATTTATGAGACGCTGTGATGCGGTTGTTTTTGACCTTGACGGTACGCTTCTTGATACGTCGGAGGGTATATCAAGATCAGTAAGGCATGTGATAAAGGAGATGTCTCTTCCGGAAGCTTCGGATGAGGTGCTCAGAACTTTCATCGGTCCCCCGATACAAAGATCGTTCGAGAGGGTATACGGTCTTGAAAAGGAAGAGGCTCTGAAAGCGGCGGATATGTTCAGGAACAGGTACAAGGAACATGATATCCTGCTGGCGGTGCCTTATGAAGGGATATTCGAGACGATCGAAGAACTCGCCAAGGCCGGGATCAGGAGCGCTGTTGCAACGTACAAGCGCCAGGACTATGCGGAGAAGATACTCGGACATTTCGGGTTTGACAGGGTATGCGATTGTATATGCGGATCTGATTTCGAACAGAAACTGTCCAAATCGGATATCATAGAAAATGCGATCCGTCTTCTTGGGATCAACGACAGGAGCCGTGTTGTGATGATCGGAGACAGCGATAACGACGCCGAGGGTGCGAAGGGGATAGAAGTGCCTTTTGTCGGGGTCACATACGGATTCGGTTTCGCATCCAAAGAGGATGTAAATGAATTTCCAAATATCGGGTCGGCGGCAACATGCCGTGACATATTAAGGTGTGTGTTATGAAGATCAAGGTTTCGGAATACATAGCGAAGTTCCTCGTTCAAAAAGGGGTAACGGATGTGTTCATGATCACCGGCGGGGGTGCGATGCATCTTGATGATGCGATCGGACATGCGGCCGGGATCAGGTGTACATACAACCATCATGAACAGGCATGCGCGATCGCCGCGGAAGGGTACGCAAGGCTTACGGGAAGAGTTGCCCCGGTATGTGTCACGAGCGGTCCCGGAGGTACGAACGCGATCACCGGTGTGATCGGGGCATGGCAGGATTCCATACCGATGTTCGTGATATCCGGACAGGTTAAGTTTGCGACCACAACGGCGTCAACGGATGTACCGTTAAGACAGCTCGGCGATCAGGAATTCCAGATAACCGATTCCGTGAAGAACATGACGAAGTATGCCGTGATGGTGACCGATAAGGAGTCGATAAGATACCATCTTGAAAAAGCATGGCATCTGTGCATTACAGGACGTCCCGGCCCGGTGTGGCTCGATATACCGCTTGATGTGCAGGCTGCCATTGTTGATGAAGACATGCTTTCTTCATACGATGAAAGCGATGATCCCGTACCTTCGTACGACGAGTCGCTTACCGAAACGATAGTCAGAAAGATAGCTTCGGCCAAGCGCCCGGTTATCCTTGCAGGTACCGGAATAAATGTTGCGGGAGCGAGGGAGGAATTCCTCGAGTGTGCGGAAAGTCTCGGAATCCCGGTACTCACCGCATGGAATGCCCATGACGTTATGCCGACGGACCATGAGCTGTTTTGCGGCAAGCCCGGTACGGTCGGCCTTCGGGGCGGCAATTTCGTCGCGCAGACGGCCGATCTGATGCTCGTTCTCGGATGTCGCATGAACATCAGGATCATCAGCTACAACGACCACGCATTCGCAAAGGATGCTTACAAGATAATCGTGGACATAGACCCTGCGGAGCTTCGCAAACCGACCGTGACGGCAGACATGCCGGTGTGTGCCGATGTTCTCGATGTATGCCGCAGTATTACGGAATATGTGAAGAAAGACACGTCTTATGACAGGAGCGTGCATTCAGGATGGCTTGAGCGCGCAAAGGCAGTGAACGACAGGTATCCGGCTGTGCTTGAGCGCTACAGGGGGACGGAAAAGCTCAATCCGTACGTGTTCTTCGAAGCCCTTTACGATAACCTTTCGGAAGGTGACGTGACCGTGACCGGAAACGGCGGGGCATGCGTGATCGGATTCCAGACGGCGAAGATCAAAAAAGACCAGAGGCTCTTCACCAATTCGGGATGTGCCGCGATGGGATACGGATTTCCGGCGGCTGTCGGTGCAGCAACGGCAAGAAGAAGCGCACCGGGCGGAACAGGGAAGGATCGCGTTATCTGTATCGACGGAGACGGAAGCTTTATGATGAACATTCAGGAGCTTCAGACGGTCAGATACAATGACCTTAACATCAAGATAGTTATACTCAACAACAACGGATATCATTCGATCAGACAGACACAGCAGAACCTTTTTGCGGGGCGACCGCTCGTTGGCGTTTGCTGTGGCAACGGACTGTCGTTCCCGGATTTTTCAAAAGTGGCGTATGCGTTTGATATACCTTATGTCAGGATAGATTCGGAAGACGAAATGTCGACAAAGATCGCCAAAGCTCTTGATACCGAAGGCCCGGTCATCATCGAAGCGGTAGTTGATGAAGGTCAGAACTTTGAGCCGAAGCTTTCTTCCAAAGTCCATCCCGACGGCACGATAACATCGGCCGAAAATGACGATATGTTCCCGTTCCTTCCTCATGACGAATACGTTTCGGTGAAGGAATACCTTACAGGCAGAAAGGACGAAATATGAGCAAGATTTCCATCATCATCCCGGTATACTACAATTCGGATACCCTCATGCTCCTGTATGAGGATATGAAGGCGAAGATCCTTCCGACCCTCGGCGATTACGAGATCGTTATGGTAGATGACGGCTCCGAGGACTCATCGTGGGAAGTCATGAATCAGATAAGGGACATGGATGAAAATGTCAAGTGCGTCAGGCTGTCGCGCAATTTCGGTGAACATGCCGCACTTCTTGCCGGACTGTCGCAGTGCACAGGTGACTGCGCCGTAACAAAGCAGGCCGATCTGCAGGAGGATTCCGAACTCATCGTAAGACTTTATGACAAGTGGAAAGAAGGAAACAAGGTTGTACTTGCAGTGCGGGAGGAAAGGGATGAGCCTGCGATCAAGAAGTTCTTTGCCAACATGTATTATTCGCTTGTCCGCAAAACGATAGACAAGAAAATGCCCAAGGGAGGATTTGACTGTTATCTTCTCGATCGTCAGGCCATCGAGGTGCTCCTTCGGCTTGATGAGAAGAATTCGTCTCTCTCGCTCCAGGTACTCTGGATAGGATTCAAATCCGATAATGTTTATTTCCACAGACGTGACAGGGAAGTCGGTGAATCAAAATGGACGTTTTCCAAGAAGTTCAAACTTGTTATCGATTCGATGATGAGCTTTTCGTACTTCCCGATCAAATTCATGTCGGGACTCGGAGTGTTAATGGCGATCCTTGCGTTTGTCTGGATAATCGGAGTCGTTATCGAATTCGTTGCTATCGGTACACCGGTCAAAGGATGGAGCACGCTGATGTGTCTTGTACTGTTCTCTACCGGAATGATACTTCTGATGCTCGGGGTTCTCGGTGAATACCTCTGGAGGACGCTCGACGCGACGAGGAACAGACCGGTGTTCATTATCGACAGCGTTAAGGAAGCAAGGAGTAAAGAAGACTGATGGGATCATCGGAAATGCTGAAGATCTATATCGCGATATTTCTGTCATCGTCGCTCATATCGGCTTTTTCGCAGATACTCCTGAAGATCGCGGCCCGCAGAAAGTACAGCTCATGGATATACGAGTATCTGAACGTACGCGTTATCGTTGCCTATTTCATTTTCTTTCTTGCAACGCTTATCACCGTCTACTGTTATAAGGTCATCCCGCTGTCGCTCGGAGCGATGCTCGAGGCGAGCGGATATGTGTTCGTGACCGTTCTCGGACGTATCATACTGAAAGAACGTGTTTCAAGACAGAAGATAATCGGTATGGCTCTTGTCATACTCGGTGTCGTGACGGTTGCCTTTTAGGGATACAATGAAGAGATTTCTTGCAAAGAATTACGTATATATCGTATTTGCCATATGCACTGTCGTTATGCTCGTGCGTGCGCAGTTCGGGTTCTGCTGGACTGATGAGAGCTTCTATATCTCAACCGCCGACCGGTTCTACAGGGGCGACATACCTCTTGTCGGCGAGTGGTTCAGGACCCAGATGTCCTCTGTACTCATTCTTCCCTTATATGCCGTCTATATGTTGATCGCGGGATCGAATGTCGGAGTTATTCTGTACTTTCGTATACTCTACGTCGTATTTTCCCTTATAGTTGCGATCGTATGCTACAGAGTGCTTCGCAGGGATTATCCGGACTTTGTGGCGCTTATATGTGCCGTGTTCATAATGAGCTATTCACATCTGTCGGTCGCGACGTTCTCGTACTACATGATGTCGCATCTGTTTCTCGTTCTGGCGCTTTTCCTGATATATGATCATAAGAATACCGGGAGCCGGAAGGAACTTGTCGCAGCCGGTGTGATCACGGCTCTGGCGGTCATGAGCATGCCGGCGCTTGCCGCAGGGTATGCGGCGGTCATGATACCGGTGATCGCGGTGGCTGTCATCGCAAAGATACCCGGTGTGCCGGAGAACATAAAGAGAACGACACAGCAGCTCCAACTCGGAAGGATAGCGCTTTTCACGATCATCGGAGTCGCGATACCGGCTGTTATTTTTCTGATATACCTGTTCTCGCATGTTGATTTCAAATATCTTACCGGGACTCTTCCGTATATTCTAACGGACAACGAGCATGATAACACATGGGGTTATTACATCAGGAAGCCTCACCGGAGCATGACGGAAGTGTTCGGTATGTACACGTGGGCAGTTTATGCTCTGTGTACGATAACGTTCGTTTTTCAAAAACTTCTGCAGAAACATCCGCTGCGTGAGATCGTGATTATCGCCGATACGCTACTTTTCGCCGTGATGGCGTATCTGTCATTGGGTCACACCGGTTATATATCGGTTGCTTTCTTTGCTTTTTTCATTCCTCTGTTTTTCATATCCCGGAGGAAAAATCACATGCTTTTTATTCTGTTCGTGATCCCTTCGTTCCTCTTTGCGATTATATACTGCTTCACATCAAGTGATTTTCTATATATAATCGCACTGGGGCTTGCGATCGCCAACAGCGCCGGAGTATGCGCGGTGTATGATCTCGTATCGGAAGAGGATGAAAAAACGCCTCTTCGCGCGTTATGTGCGGCCCTTGCCGCTGCCGTATGTATTTTCACACTCGGTGACACGATCTGGCTCAGGATAGTCAACGTATACCGTGATGCACCGCTTGGAAGGCTGTCGGAGAGGATCCCGGACGGAGTCGCAAAAGGGCTTCTTACCACGGATGAGCACCTGGCACAGTACACTGATGTATATGGCGTGATAAACGAGTATTGCAAAGGTGCGGACGGAAGTGTTCTCTTCTCCAAGATCCTTCCGTGGGGATACATGGCTTCGGATCTTGCGTGCGGCTATCCGACGACATGGAGAGCGACGGCATATGATGCCGATCAGCTCGAACTGTATTATGATATCAACAAAAGTTCACGGCCTGATGTTATAATCGTACTTGAAACCGGTATAGGGTCATATGATGCGGCAGGGGATGTTGAAGACGATCATGAACCGAATCTTGACGAGATGCCGGATTACTGGAAGGAATATATTAAAGATAACGGATTTGACGCGATAAGGGCCTCGTGCGCGACAGTGTACAAAAGGCCGGAATGAGAAGATGCGTTTTGAAAGGAGACATATATGATCCCAATTAATGAACTGGCAAGAGGTTTCAGACTCTATCAGAAGGAATACGAGGACAAAGCACTTGCCGTGCTTCGCAGCGGATACTATATCCTCGGCCCCGAGGTGAAGGGATTCGAGGAGGAGTTTGCCTCCGCTCTCGGAGACGGATGTTACTGCGCGGGTGTCGATAACGGACTTGATGCGATATGGCTCGGACTTGAAGCTTCGGGGATAAAGGAAGGTGACGAGATAATCGTCCAGGCAAACGGATATATAGCCACGATGATAGGTGTTCTCCAGTGCGGAGCCACCCCGGTATTCGTTGAACCAGACGAGTATTATCAGCTTGACGCCGCGAAGATCGAGGAGGCGATAACGCCGAAGACGAAGGCGGTCCTTGTAACACATCTGTACGGACAGGCCACACGGATGGATGCGATACTTGATATATGCAAAAAGCACGGACTCGAACTTTTCGAAGACTGTGCGCAGTCACACTTCGCACCGTATAAGGGCGTGAACACCGGACTTTTCGGAAAGTGCTCGTTCTTCAGTTTCTATCCGACCAAGAACCTCGGAGCGTTCGGTGACGGGGGAGCGGTCATATCAAAGAACAAGGAGATAATAGACCGTGTCAAAGTGCTTCGCAATTACGGAAGTGACAGGAGATATCACAACATCAGCATCGGATACAACATGCGACTCGATGAGCTTCAGGCGGGGCTTCTCAGGGTCAGGCTGTCACACATAAAAGAGCTGATAGGAAACAGACAGCATATCGCGAACCGGTATCTTACCGAGATGAACAACCCGAAAGTGAGCCTGCCGCTTATAGCAGACGGTTGCGAGCATACATGGTACCAGTTCATAGTCAGGGTAGACGACCAGGAAGGTTTCAGGGAGTATTTGAAAGCGCAGGATGTTGCCACCGACATTTCGTGGCGCACACCTCCGTTCCTTCAGCCGTGCATGACGGAAGCGTTCGGATACAAGGAGGGCGATTACCCTCTGACAGAGGATCTGTGTGCCCATATAGTGACACTTCCGATGATGGAGTTCATGGAAGAAGACGAGATAACAAAAGTGATAGAAGCCGTTAACGGTTACGGGAGATGACATGAACATGAATCCGCAGGGCGCCATCAAGCTTCTCGGTGCGATCAACTCGTTCAGAAGCACGCATCCGAAGTTTGCAGCCTTTATCGCGCATTTTCTCAAAACGGGAATGCCGGAAGGGACGGTGATAGAGATAACAGTCACGCGTCCCGGTGAAGAAGCCGTCACGACAAACATGCAGGTCTGTCAGTCGGATATAGAACTTTTCGCATCCCTCAAGGAGATGATGTAGGAACATCAGAACAGCCGGGTTATCACGTGGACGACAAATGCCGCCACCCAGGCGATCATACACTGCCACACGACGACACCGACAGCCCATCTTCGCCCCATCTCTCTGCGGATCGTTGCGATCGCCGCAACACACGGAGTGTAGAGCAGACTGAATACGAGGAGTGAAAGTGCGGAGCCTGTGCTGATCACGGATGTGACCGGCGAAGAGCTTCCGAACAGTACCTGAAGGGTCGAGACGACACTTTCTTTGGCCATGAACCCGCCGATGAGTGCCGTACAGATGCGCCAGTCACCGAGTCCCACGGGAGCCAGGGCAGGTGCGATGAACCCGGATATCTTCGCCAGAATGCTTGAACCGGAATCGGCGACAAGATTCAGGTGAATATCAAAACTCTTTAAGAACCATATGATTATCGAGGCCAGCAGAATGATGGTGAAGGCCCTGGACAGAAAGTCCTTGGCTTTTTCCCACAGGAGCTGGCCCGTGTTTTTGATACCGGGAAGTCTGTAGTTGGGAAGTTCCATTACGAACGGTACCGCATCGCCACGAAATATCGTATTACCGTAGAAGAGAGCGACGATTATACCTATCAGGATGCTGAGAAGATAGAGCCCGAGCATCACGAGACCGCCGCGCCCTTTGAAGAACGCGTTCACAAAGAATGCAAAGATGGGTACCTTTGCGCTGCAGCTCATGAACGGAGTGAGGAGGATAGTCATCTTCCGGTCACGGTCACTCGGGAGTGTGCGTGTGGACATGACGGCGGGCACCGAACATCCGAATCCTATTAGAAGAGGTACGATGCTGCGGCCGGACAGACCTATCTTACGAAGAATCTTGTCCATGAAGAATGCGACTCTCGCGATATAACCGCTGTCCTCCAAAAGCGACAGGAAGAAGAACAGCGTAACGATGACCGGAAGGAAACTTATGACCGAGCCGACGCCGGTAAATATCCCGTCTATGATCAGGCTGTGGATCGCGGGGTTGACAGAGAGGCCGGACAGGAGAGCATCGCACCTGGCCGAGAGCGCGGTAACACCGAGATCGAGAACATACTGCAGGAATTTGCCGATAACGTTGAACGTCAGGAAGAATACCGCACCCATGATCAGTATGAACATCGGAATGGCGGTAAAGCGCCCGGTAAGTACGCGGTCGATCCTCGCTGACCTTGCATGCTCCTTCGTCTCGCGGGGCTTCGTGACCGCAGCTTTGCATATCCTGTTTATGAACGCATATCTCATGTCGGCGATGGCCGCGCTTCTGTCAAGTCCGCGTTCGGTCTCCATCTGCATTGTTATATGTTCGAGCATCTCTTTCTCGTTCCCGTCAAGGCCCAGCTGTTCAAGAACAAGATGGTCGTTCTCTATGACTTTGGAGGCGGCAAACCGTACGGGAATACCGGCTCTTTTGGCGTGATCCTCTATAAGGTGCACAACGGCATGTAAGCATCTGTGAACGGCACCGTCATGATCGTTCTCGTCACAAAAGTCCTGTCTGGGAGGACGTTCCTGGAAGTGAGCGATATGTATGCTGTGGCGGATGAGCTCATCAACACCTTCGTTCTTTGAGGCTGATATCGGGATGACGGGTACGCCGAGCATTTCCTCCATAAGGTTAACGTCGATATGCCCGTGATTATTCCTGATCTCATCCATCATATTGAGTGCGACTACCATCGGCATACCCATTTCGAGCAGCTGCATTGTCAGATAGAGATTACGCTCTATGTTTGTCGCGTCTATTATATTGATGATTGCATGGGGTCTGTTTGACAGAACGAAGTTCCTGGATACAATTTCTTCGCTCGTATACGGTGACATCGAATAGATGCCGGGAAGATCGGTGACTCTTGTGTTCGGATATCCTCTTATCACACCGTCCTTGCGTTCGACGGTCACACCCGGGAAGTTTCCGACGTGCTGGTTCGAACCGGTCAGCTGGTTGAAGAGTGTTGTCTTGCCGCAGTTCTGGTTTCCGACGAGAGCAAATGTCAGTACCGTGTCATCGGGAAGAGGCTCGCCGTCGCCTTTGACATGGTATCTTCCGCCTTCACCGAGACCGGGATGTTCGGTCTTCCTGCCACGGTCGTTTGCGACCGTTTCCTGTTCCTCTGAAGGGCCCGCAGCGGGATCGGCTTCTATTTGTGAAGCCTCTGCGACTCTAAGGGTAAGGCTGTATCCGTGAATCATGAATTCCATCGGGTCGCCGAGAGGTGCGGTCTTGACAAATGTCATCTCGGCTCCCGGAATTATGCCCATATCGAGAAAGTGCTGCCGAAGGGCGCCTTCGCCGTTTACCGCGGTTATCAGACACGTCTGTCCTATCTTAAGTTCACCTAGCGTCATATCCATGCCTCCGAAATGATCTGACGATATTATAGCACATTGTACTTGACAAAAATCACAACTTGGAATAAAATACCTCACAGTTAGCATGTACTAACATGAGACATGTTGTAGGTCAGAGAGGAAACGTGTATGGAAGCAAAGAAGTTCCTGATCGGAGGCGGGATGATAGCCGCCCTTGCCGGAGGCGGGATAATGATGACCGCATTTATGGGAGGCGCGAAAGAATACAACACGGATACCGCAAAATACACAGGTGTATCGGAAGAAGTAGAGGCGACGGGAGAAGTACATGGCGAGGAAAGCAGGACATACTGCGCAGCCGTTACGGCTCCCGTCAGCTATTATGAATTGAAGGTCGGGGATGCGGTCACGAAAGGACAGAAAGTTGTCGGATACGATGCCGAGGATCTCCTGACGGCACTCAGTCAGGCGCAGCTTTCCGCCAAGTCGGCTGAGAACACGATGAACGGCCAGGTCCAGGCGAGTAACAACAATCAGGCGAAGTACAACAAGGCTGCTTCGGATATAGAAGTATACAGGAACACATATGCTCTTTTCAGACAGGCAAATGATTACATCGACCAGGGACAGTATCAGGAGAACTGGGATGTGAACTGTATAGCCCAGGGACTCAATAAGCAGATAGCGGAAAAGACCGCCGAGGTTAACACGAAGACTCTTGAACTTCAGAAGGCGCAGGCTGAGTTTGATATCGATACGGCGGATGAACTCATGGAGGATATAGAGAAACTGAACAAGAAGATAGGGGATCTCAATTACGATCTCGCAGCTCTCCCTCCTTCAAATCTGCCGCCTGAAGAATATGCACAAACTGTTCTGAACGGGAACTGGATGTCCGATATTATGCGTAACTGGACGGAGACTTCAACACTCAAGAACACATATGAGAATCAGATACTCAACAAATACCAGAAAGAGCAGCTACGCAATTCGTATGATCTGTCGGAACTGTCCGTGGTCACGGCCGAGGACAACTTAAGGAAAGCCGATTCGGGCGTTACGATAGATTATGACGGGATCGTTACCGAGAGCTTCATAAAGGCCGGTACGGTCGTGGCGAAGGGTACCCCTCTCTTTACGGTGGAGGACAGCAATAATATCAAGGTTGATGTCGGTATATCCAAGTATGACATCGGCAAGATCGAACCCGGACAGAGAGCCGAGATAAGGATAGCCGGAAACACCTATTCGGGAAGCGTAACGCGGATACTGAGGATAGCACAGGCGAACAAGTCGGATAAGGCGAAGGTGACCGTATATGTTAAGTTTGATGAACCGGACGAGCATGTATACCTCGGACTCGAAGCTGACGTGACCATATACACCGAGGAAAAGGAAAAGGTTCTCACCATCTCATCCGAAGCCTGCTATACGGATGATTTCGGCGACTACTGTTACCTGATCGAAGACGGAGTCGTGAAGAAACAATACATCACTACCGGAGTCAGATCGGATGAGACGGTCGAAGTTGTTAACGGACTTCGGGAAGGAAGCGTAGTCATAACCGATGCCGTTACCGATGACCGCGTCGGAGAAAAAGCACAGGCAAGACCGGAGTGAGCATGCTGTTCAAAAAGAGGAAGAAGCAGGAAAACATAGAGATAATCGACCTTGACAGGGAGAACAATACCCTTATTGAATTTAAGGACGTGTGCAAAGTATACTCGCAGGGCGATTATGAGTTCTATGCGTTAAAGGATGCAAGCCTTACGATCAATGAGGGCGAGATGGTTGTCATACTCGGTCCGTCGGGAGCCGGCAAGAGTACGCTCCTCAATCTCCTCGGAGGTATGGACAGCGCCTCGAGCGGGCATATATGGTTTGACGGAGAAGATCTTACAACTTTTACCGATAATCAGCTGACAAAATACAGGGCTGAGAATGTCGGTGTCGTATTTCAGTTCTATAATCTTATCCCTACGCTTACGGCATACGAGAATGTCGCCCTGATGAAGGACATAAAGGATGATACCGCCGATCCGAAAGAGGCTCTTGCCGCAGTCGGACTGGCCGATCATATGCATCAGTTCCCGTCGCAGATGTCGGGAGGCGAACAGCAGCGCACATCTATAGCGAGAGCTGTTGCCAAGAATCCAAGGCTCCTTCTGTGCGATGAGCCGACGGGAGCACTTGATACCGGTACGGGAAAAGAGGTGCTTAAACTCCTTCAGGATATGAGCCGCGAGAAGAAGAGAACCGTTGTGATGGTCACCCACAACAGCTTCTTTGCCGATATTGCCGATACCGTGATCAGGGTTAAGAACGGAGGGATCGAGAGCATAGTGCATAATGATTCTCCCAAGAATGCGGATGAGGTGTACTGGTAGATGCTGATCAGAAAAATGTGGCGCGATCTGCGCAGAAACAAAACGCAGTTCATATCTATATTTCTGATGTCACTTCTCGGCATGCTCGTATTTGTCGGTATCAACGCCGAAAGTTCGGGCGCAGCTGCGGCAGCCGATGCTTATTACTCCAAATACAATCTGTGCGATATATGGATAGCCGGCGCGGGTTTTTCGGATGATGACGTGCGGACCGCGAAGAAGACGACCGGTGTGATCGATGTCGAAAAACGTCTGTCACTTACCGGAACGGCCGAGAAATACGACAATGCGTATATGTATGTCAACTTCATGGATTCAAATGAGATAAACGGCCTCATGCTCTATGAGGGAGAACCTTTTAACGAAGAGGAGGAAGGTATCTGGCTGGAGGAGTGGTTCTGCCACAAGAACATGATAAAGGTCGGGGACACTTTTTCCGTCAAGATCGACAGCAACACGGTCGAGGGTATCGTAAAGGGAATTATAGACGCCCCCGATTACGTTTATTTCGTTTCGGAAGCGGATATGATGTATCCGAACTATCAGAAGTGCGGACTGGCGTTCATGCCGTCATCAATGTATCCCGATCCCGCAAATATCATATACAACCGGCTCATCGTGGATGTCAGGAATGACATGAGTGACAAGGAGAACATAAGCATCATCAAGGAAAGACTTGAGAAGGCGTTTGACAGGGATGACATAGCCGTCACTGACAGGGACCAGAACTTAAGCTTTGCGACATTTGATGCCGAGGTCAAACAGCATAGTGCCATGGGCGGAATGTTCTCGTCGGTTTTTCTCGCGATAGCGCTCCTGGGGATCGTGACAACGATGGCGAGGGTGACTTCGAGCCAGAGAACCCAGATCGGAACGCTTAAAGCGCTGGGCTTTTCGAAGGCTTCGATAACGCTTCACTATGTTTCGTACGGGTTTGTGATAAGCGCCGCCGGCTGCATAGCGGGTGCGTGGATCGGTTATCTTACGATGCCGCCGTGGATTCTCGGAATGTTCGAGGGAAGTTATCTTATACCTGATCTTCACGGGCAGATCACATCCACGGATGTCGTTGCGACCGTGGTCGCGATAATCATATCGACACTTGTCAGTTTCCTGTCATGCCGCAAGGAGCTGAAGGATCCGCCTGCCGTCACGCTCAAGCCTCCCGCACCGA
The DNA here is from genome assembly GCA_017620055.1 of Lachnospiraceae bacterium. The sequence continues at coordinate 20,632 of JAFZRD010000029.1, read as the reverse complement.
AGAAGATACGTCATTCGGCACTCGAGAAGAGCAGACTGTGGCTGCTCCTCGATTTTTCCACGCAGTGGAACATAAGGGATGTCCTGAGAAATAAGCTCAGAAGCCTGATGGGCATCATGGGTGTCGTCGGATGTGCGATGCTGCTCGTGTGCGGCTTCGGCTGCTTTGACTCGATAAACGGCCTTATGGACAAGATGTACGGTGAACTGATGACGGCCCGGAACAAGATCATGCTGTCTGCGGATGCGGGATACGGATATGCCTATGATCTGTGTGAGAAGTATGCGGGACAGATGATTGAAGAGACGAGCGTTGAATTCGTGACTGAGAAAGCCAAGAAGAGCGGGTCCGCCACGATCATAGACAAGGGAAACTATGTCCATATACAGGACAAGGACCTTCGCCCTGTAAAACTTGCCGACAGCGGTATTGCCATTACAAACAAGATGGCGGGGCTCCTCGGTGTTCGCGAAGGTGATTTTGTCAGGTGGCACCTTGTCGGAGACGATAAGTGGCAGTACACACGGGTGGACCAGATATACAGGGATCCCTCGATACAGGGTATAACGATGCGCAGATCAGTATACGAAGGAATGGAGTATACGTTCAGACCGACGGGGATACTTACGAACATGAGTGTTCCCAAGGACCTTATCGATGAGGACGAAGTATCGTCGGTACTTAATATAGCTGATATGAAACGGTCATTTTCGGAGACGATGGAGATGCTCAATGCGATGGTATACATCATGGTCATCGCGGCGGTCCTTCTCGGAGTGGTGGTACTGTATAATCTCGGGGTCCTCTCGTTCGTTGAGAAGACAAGAGAGGTGGCAACTCTCAAGGTGCTGGGATTCAAGTCGTCAAAGATCAGGAACATCCTTCAGAAACAGAACATATGGCTGACGGTCATAGGTATTGGGCTCGGCCTTTATGTCGGCTGGCTCATGCTGTACGTGATCTGCACAACGGTCTCGGATACTCTGGATATGTTCCCGATCATAAGTTTTTCAACATATATGATCTCGATCGTCGGAACATTTGCAGTGTCCGTGTTCGTCAACTTCATGTTTTCGGGAAAGGTCAGAACGATCGACATGGTGGATGCCTTAAAGGGAGTGGAATGATCGTGTGAAAATCACGTGCGGTGTGATATAATAATCTGCGTTATGGACAGGAAGGATCAGGAAAAGAACACCGAAAAGAATAACCGTTCGGAACAAAAAAGGTTCACCGCGTACATTGTGGTGGGCCTTGTTGTGTCTCTGGTGCTCGTCGCCCTGTTCTCATATGCGATAACCCTTATAACGGCACAGATGACATACGATGCGACGCTCGAGGTTAAGAAGAGCATGCTCAAGGAGAATGTGGACAACATGATCGCATATCTTGACGAGTGTGCCGATTCTTATGTCGCAGAGCATCCCGGTGCGGGTGAAGATGAGGTCGAGGAGGCGATATACGATATAGCGTATCGCAAGATCTATTCCGAGACACACGTCGACGGCACGTATATGTGGGTCCAGAAGGTTCTTGACTATAACGGCGGAGACGGTTATGCCATCCGTCTGATCCATCCCAATCTGTCCGATACGGAAGGGGAACTTCTCTCGACGGAGACCGTGAACCAGAGCGGGGTGAAAGCATACGAGATCGAGCTTGAAGGGGTTAAGGAGAATGGCGAGATATTCCTGACGTATGATTTTAAAAAGCTCGATTCCGATGAAGTCACACAGAAGGAAACATACTCGAGACTTTATGACAGGTTTGACTGGATAGTGTGCATGGGCGTCAATCTTGACGATCTGGATCATTACCAGCAACAGGCGAGTGATAACATGAGAACATCACAGGCACTCGTACTGGCTGCCATATTTCTTACATGGATGGTACTGCTGTACCTGATGTTCAGTTCTTACAGGAGGATCAGCGGGCGGATATTCGAGAAGAAGCATAAGGAGCTGAGCGAGAAGCTCGACTGGGATACGGTCACGGGCGCCAATTCGAGAGCGTACGGTGAAAAGCTCATTCAGCGGGAATTCGAGCGAGCCAAACAGGGGAGTTCTACGATGATAGTCATGCTTGATGTCGATCACTTCAAACAGTTCAATGACAATCACGGACACGACATAGGTGACAGGGTGCTCAGGGAATTCGTTGATGCGGTCAGAAATGTCCTGCGTGACGGTGATTGCGTGATAAGATGGGGCGGTGATGAGTTCATCGCGGTACTTCATAATGTCGACAGACAGATCGCCCCCAACCTCGGAGAGAGGATAGTCAATTCGGTCAGAGCCATATCCATTCCGGAGCTCGGTGAAAACAGGAAAATCACTACTTCGGCGGGACTGGCATTCTTCGAAATGACCGATGAAAGCCCCAAGTCTGTGCTCGAGCGTGCGGACAGGGCCGTCTACGAAGCAAAAGAGGCCGGCAGGGACAACTGCAAGGGGCCCGTCGAAAACTGAAGATTTCTTGATGATTTTCCCACAATAATGTATAATTTTATCTTGTCACACTGTGTTTAAACAAAGTGCCATGGACAGGATAGATAGGGACAAAAAACAGAATAACAGGTTCGTCGCCGGACGCCTTGTTTTGTATACGCTGATACTTGTGGCGTTCATAGTCGTGATCGTCGTGTATTACCGTATGCTCTATAACGAGACAAGGGAAAACATTATCGCCAAGGGACGGAATAACGCGACAGAGACTGCCAACAAGCTTGACAGGACTTTATCGTCATACATAGATATCCTCCGGCTTGCAAGCTATTCACTCGATAACATGATCCGCGAAGACCGTACGAATGATGAGATACTCGATTACCTGAGCAACGAGACGGTCGCGTTCAGGGATTCGATGAGCAGCGAGACAACAGGTCTGTACGGTTACATTAACGGCGTATACATGGACGGATCCGGCTGGGTACCCGATGAAGATTATGAGCCTACACAGAGGCCGTGGTACAAACAGACCAAAGCCGGGAACGGCAAGATAGTTCTCGGAGATCCTTATCTTGATATGGACACCGGCAATTACACGATCACCATAGGCAAGGTATTGTGTGATGCAAAGAGCATCCTTGCGGTCGATCTGTTCCTTAACCAGCTCCAGGTGATAAGCGATGAGCATGCGGATGAATCGGATATCATCTCCGAGATCATTGTAAATGTCCGCGGCGAGATAATGACTCATCCCGACAAGAGCCGTATCAGAACGTACATAGGTGACAGCACCGATCCGATCGATGTCGCCGTTTCCGAAAAGCTCGATCGTGATAAGGAATCATTCTTCTACATGCAGAAGGACGGCAGGGATTATATAGTCTATATAATGCCTCTTCAGTATAACTGGCTCTCTGTTTCTGTCATAGATGCCACCGATGATTTCGAGGGCCTTCGGATCCCGCTCATATTAACGATATTTACCGCACTCGTAGTCGGCTTTGCACTCGGATTCTTTATGATCACTTCCGACAAGAGAAGGCGTGAAGCCCGTGCTCTTGCCATAGAGTCGGAGCGCGCAAATGCTGCAAGTGAGGCCAAGTCGGAATTCCTCTCAAACATGTCACATGAGATCAGAACTCCCATAAACGCGATACTCGGTATGAACGAGATGGTCCTTCGCGTATCGGAAGATAAAGAAGTGACCGAGTATTCCGAGAATATCAGGAATGCCGGGAACACGCTTCTCGGTATAGTGAACGATATACTCGATTTCTCGAAGATCGAAGCCGGGAAGATGGAGATCATCCCCGTCGAGTACGAAGTATCGTCGATGCTCAACGATCTTGTGACGATGATCGATTTCCGTGCTAAGAACAAAGGTCTTAAGCTCATAACGGCTTTTGACGGGAATATGCCGAAGAGACTCTTCGGAGATGTTACAAGGATAAAACAGGTCATCATGAACCTTCTGACGAATGCGGTCAAGTATACGGAGAAGGGAAGTGTTACTTTTGAGGTCGGCTTCGAACGAGTTCCCGATGATAACGAATCGGTATTACTGAAAGTCTTTGTCAGAGACACCGGTATAGGTATCAGGAAAGAAGATATGGACAAACTGTGCGCAAAGTTTGAGCGTATCGATGAGGACAGGAACAGAAATATCGAAGGTACGGGTCTGGGGATGAGCATCTCAATGAACCTGGTCAGGATGATGGGATCGACTCTGGAGATGAAGAGTGCTTACGGTAAAGGGTCAAGCTTCGGATTCCGTCTGAAACAGGAGGTCATCCTGTGGGATCCGATCGGAGATTACGAAGAGACGGTTAAGGAGAACGGCGAACCACACAGGAAGTACCGGGAGAAGTTCACGGCTCCGCAGGCCAGGATACTTGTCGTGGATGATAACCCGATGAATCTTAAGGTGTTCGCAAGCCTCATAAAGAAGACACAGGTGAAGACTGATACGTGCGAGAGCGGAGATGAAGCGATACGTATGTCGTCCGCGATGAAATACGATATGATATTCCTCGATCATATGATGCCGCACAAGGACGGGATAGAGACACTTCAGGAGATACGTCGGAATCCCAATAATCCGAACAATGTCACGCCCACCATCTGCCTTACGGCAAACGCGATATCAGGCGCCAAAGAAATGTATATTGAGGCCGGGTTCAACGACTACCTGTCAAAGCCGATCGAGCCGGACAGGCTGGAGGATATGATGCTTGAGTATCTGCCGGAAGACATTGTCATTCCCGTAACCGCTGATAAGGATGTACCCGAAGAAGAGGCGGGAGCTGAACCGATACCTGATGATCTTGCCGCGCTTTGCGAAAAAGGTATAGATGTTTCGGCCGGGATCAGATACAGCGGAGACGAACAATCATACCGTGAAATGTTAAGGGTATATAAAGACTCGGTTTCGGACAGATCAAAAGAGATAACGGATTACTATAATTCGAAGGATTATAAGAACTATACGATAAAGGTTCACGGACTGAAGAGCTCTTCGAAGATAATCGGAGCTGTTGGTTTTGGGGAGATGGCTCAGAAAATGGAGGACGCCGGTAAGAGCGGGGACGAAGAGTATATTGCCTCAAACCATGAAGAGTTGATCAGGGAGTATGAACGGCTCGGAGAGCTTATCGGAACGCTTACAGGACGGGATGAACCGGATGGTAACAGATACGAAGCGGACAGTGGAACGATGAACCGGTTTTATTCGGATGTTATTGAATCGGCCGAGGCAATGGACTGTGAACGGCTTGAAAGTATCATATCGAAAATGAACGGATACCGTATCCCCGAGGCGGACAGAGAATTGTTCGATAAGATCAGGACTGCTTCCGACAATTTCGAATATTCCGCGATCATCAAAATGATCGCAAACAGGAGAGGATAAAATATGAAAAGAACCCATGCGCTTCCGATACTTCTCGCAGCAGCGATATTGACGGTCTTTGCGGCTGGATGCGCCAAAAGCGACAACACGGAAAAAGACTCCTCGCTTACGAATATAGTCAACAAAAGGGAACTGATACTCGGATTCGACGATAATTTCCCGCCGATGGGGTTTGTCGGCGAAGACGGAAATTATACGGGCTTTGACATTGATCTTGCGAGAGAGGTGTGTTCAAGACTCGGAGTTGAACTGAAACTCCAGCCGATAGTCTGGGACAGGAAAGAGGAATACTTAAATGACGGGAGGATCGACTGCATCTGGAACGGACTGTCGGTCAACAGCGAACGCCGGGAGAGCATGAACCTTTCCGAGCCGTACATGGAAAACGAGACTGTCTTTGTCGTGAAGAAGAACAGCCCTTTCAGAAAATTGTCGGATCTTGAGGGACGGAGGGTCGGAACGCAGGCCGGATCGAGCACGGAGAGTGCTCTCGAATCATCGAAAGATTTACCGGAGTTGAACATAGTCAAGGCCGACGACAATTACAAGCTTTTCGACATGATGGAATCGGATGAGTTAGATGCCGTTTTCATTGACTCGATAGTCGCGTATTACTACATATCCGAGAACAACAAGGATTATTATATACTTCCCTCCGTGCTCGGAAATGAGGACTTCGCGATCGGTTTCAGAAAGAACGATCAGGCACTAAGGAACGTGGTACAGAAGACCCTTCATGAGATGAAAGAGGACGGAACACTTGCCGGGATCTCGATAAAGTGGTTCGGAACGGATGTTACGATAGTCAAGTGATGAAGAAAAGCAAGAGCCTTGCATCGAGAATATGGGCTGTGGTATTGCTTGCGGTCATTCTTTCCTCGGGCCTTATATGTGTTGTGTCCATAGCTTCGGCCCGCAATGCGATCACATCCTCAACAAGACAGAGAATGATCGATATCGCAAACTGTGCATCGGGATCCGTCAACGGGGATGTTCTTAAGAGGCTTACCAAAGATGATAAGGATACCGCAGGGTACAGGTCGATATACAATTCGCTCGCGGTATTTAGGGACAATATCGAGTCCGAGTATGTGTACGGCATAAAAGAGGAAGACGACGGACGCTTTACGTTCACCGTCGATCCTGCGATCGATGATCCGGGGGAATTCGGGGAGGAAGTTGTCAGGACGGATGCACTCGTTAAGGCAAGCAAAGGCATAACGGCTGTTGATGAGCAGCCGTATTCCGATAAGTGGGGTTCGTTCTACAGTGCATACAGTCCGGTCTTTGATTCCGACGGAAACGTAGCCGGGATCATAGGGGTGGATTTTTCGCTGGAATGGTACGAGAGCCAGCTCAAAGAACAGACAAGAGAGAGCATCATAATGTATGTGTTCATTCTCACATTTGTACTGTTCATCGTGGGACTTACATGTTATTCACAGATCAAGACGATAACCGACCCGCTTGTTGAGATCACCCGTGTCGCTTCCAAATACCGTAACGGTGACTTCGATGAAAAACTTGAGATCGACAGACAGGATGAGATAGGTGTCCTGTCCGAGACCCTGCAGTCCATGGCAACTTCGCTGACACAGCAGATCAAAGTTGCCGAAGAGGCTAATAACGCTAAGAGTGTGTTCCTCGCAAATATGTCCCATGAGATAAGGACTCCCATCAATGCCATGCTCGGCAATAACGAGATGATTTACAGGGAAAGTTCGGAAGCACTGATACGTGAGTATTCCCAGAATGTCAAGACCGCCGGGGACCAGTTGCTCGTTCTTGTGGATGAGATACTTGCATATTCCAAGAACGGCGAGAAGCCTTCCGAACCCGGAGCGGCTGTGATCCCGGGAACAAAAGAGAGATTTACCGCGAAGGATGCAAGGATACTTGCAGTTGATGATAACCCGATGAATCTCCGGGTGTTCCTGAATCTTATCAAACGGACACATATCAGTGTGGATACGGCCGAAAGCGGAGATGAAGGGATCAGACTCGCTTCACAGAATAAATACGATGTATTCGTGTTCGATCATATGATGCCGGAAAAGGACGGTATAGAAACACTTGCCGAGATACGCGCGGATAAAGAGGGACCGAATGCAGATACGCCGGCTATATGCCTCACCGCAAATGCGATCCCCGGAGCGAGGGAGTATTATATCGGCTCGGGATTCGATGATTACCTCACCAAGCCCGTTGATCCGGATGCACTCGAGAAGATGCTCCGGGCATACATCCCGGAAGAGAAGATCACGATATGCTCCGCTGATGAAGAGGGAGAATCGGATGATGACCTGATGATACCCGATGAGCTTGAGAATCTTCGCGGCAGCCAGATAAATATCGCAACCGGCATCAAAAACAACGGATCCGTATCTTCCTACCTGTCGCTTCTTAAGATGTTCTACGAATCTATGGATGACAGGGCACAGGAGCTCGGAAGCCTCTATGAAGAAAACGATATCAGAAACTACACCATAAAAGTTCACGCACTTAAGAGTTCGCTCAGGATCATAGGTGCCGAGGAACTTGGTGAAGAGGCCCAGAAGCTTGAGGATGCCGGCAAGAGGAACGATAACGATTATATCGATGCGAATCAGGAAGTGTTTATCAGATCTTTCGTCAATCTCAAGGATGTCCTGTATATGATGTTCTCCGAAACGGAGGAGAACGTTAACGACAGACCGGAGGCGGATGAGAGACTCATCAGGGATTCGCTTGACGAGATATGGTCTGCGGCTAATGACATGGACTGTGACAGACTGGAGACTGTATTTGACGGACTGCGTCCATATCGGATACCGGATGAGTATGGGGCCCTTTTTGCAAAGCTTAAGACTGCTTCGGATAATTATGAGTATGACAGGATCCTGGATCTGCTCGGCCGAAAGCGGTAAATAAACATTTTGAAAGAGGTAATGATGGGTTATTGGATAGTGGTGGTTGATGACGAGCCGCTCAGTCTTAAAAATGCAAAAGAACATCTTAACAAGAAGGATATGAGAGTCAGCTGCCTGCGCTCCGGAAGCGATCTTCTGACGTTTATGGAGAAGAACACTCCCGACCTGATACTGCTCGATATCCTGATGCCGGGGATGGACGGATTTGAGACATACAGGGAACTCCGTAAACTGGAGGAACAGATGGGAAGGCCACAGACTCCCGTCATATTCCTGACCGGAGAGAATGATAAGGAAACCGAGCGAAGGGGACTTCGGGCCGGAGCATCCGACTATATCCATAAACCGTTTGACAAGGATATTCTTATCAACCGTATCATTAATACTATCAATAACAGCAGGACGATAGAGACACTTACCGAAGAAGCGACCGTTGACAAACTTACCGGGTTCCTGAATAAAACGAGCGGAACCGACAAGGTGACGTCGGTCGTTAAGAATTCATCGGGGGCTCTGATCATCTTCGATCTTGATAATTTCAAGCTTGTCAACGATATATTCGGTCACGATATGGGAGACCGTGTTCTCGTGGCATTCTCGGAGATCATCAGGTTCAATGTCAGATCGTCGGATCCGGTCAGCAGGATAGGCGGAGATGAGTTCATGGCGTTCTTCGTTGATATGACGGAAGAGGAAGCCGTTTCATCGCTCGTATCAAGGCTTAATGAGCAGCTCCTTGCGGAAGCCGGCAAGCTTATGGGATCCGATCACGGAATACCGCTCGGTATATCGGTTGGCTGTGCTTTTGCTCCATCCCATGCGGATGACTATCAGATACTGTTCCAGTATGCGGACAGTGCCCTGTGCAGGGTGAAACTGAACGGGAAACACGGGTATGAGATCTACGATCCAAGCGTACATGAAGGAGACGTCAAAGGGGATGATGACGATCTCGGACGAGATCTTTCACGTGTCATCCGGATAGTATCGGAACGCGGTGAAGGTAAAGGAGCGATGCTCCTCGGACAGGAAGCCTTTTCGTGGAATTACCGTTTCATTATCAGGTTCCTGAAGCGTTACGGCGGTATAGGTAACAGGATACTGTTCCGTATTTCGGCAAGGGAAGAGGGAGTCATATTTTCCGAGATCGTGGCGCAGTTCGGGAACGTTCTGAAAAATTCCCTCCGAAAGAGCGATATAATCTTCCAGTGCAGACCGAACCAGTTCTTCGTTGTCCTGCCCCAGCTTACACAGAGGGATACGCCGGGGGTTATAAGACGTGTTATGAAGGCATGGGAGATGTCGGGCTATAATGACAGGACGCAGATAGAATATACGTCATCCGATCTGTCTTTTGCAACCGAAGATAATGAATGAAAAAAGATCTGTGATCTGAGAGGATCAAAATGAACCGAAACACAAATGAGAAATTTATAATATTGGCCACAACGCTCGCTTCCGTCGGACTGATCGTTGAAAACATCCTTATGCAATGGGAGTTCTGGGTTCCCACTGTTATTGTTGTGGGGATCATTTCCATTTGGGCCGCTCATCTTTCCGACAGGATAGACTTTGAGATCAGAAAAGGTTTCTATTTCGGCTATTCGGCTCTTCTTCTGTTTTATCACGGTATCCACAGGAGTTCTTTTTTCGATATTTCGATCGCGGTCATTCTTGTTATGGTCACCTATTCGATATTATGCGATGCCCGGATGATGAACATCCTTCTTCTGGAATACGGTATTCTTCTGTTCATACAGTTTATCGATCTACCGGGAGGGGAGGCTATCGTATACGACAGGATGAACGTGTCACGTATACTTCTGCACATGGCGATCGTGCTGCTGATCTACCTTTTATGTATCAGATCCATTAACGACAGTCTTGAGGATGCGGAAACGGACAGGATCAAAGAGGAGCGTATCAGATCCAACGATGCCAGCATGGAAGATTTTCTTTCCAACATTTCCCATGAACTTAGGACCCCTGTTAACGTTGTCAACGGAATGTCGGATCTTCTCATAAAAAAGGGAGCGGGATTTGAAGCCGATTCGATCAAGAAAGCCGGAGTCAGACTTGCATATCAGATCGAGGACATTCAGGATTTCACGGAGTGTAAGAGAGGAAAGATATTCCTTGAAGAGGATGATTATCTCAGCACTTCTCTTGTTAACGACGTAGTCACGGGATTCCGTCTCATCGGGAATGAGAGTGATCTGGATCTTGTTGTCGATCTCGCCCCGACGGTTCCTGCGGTAATGAGAGGTGATATCAAAAAACTCCACAAGATATTCAGACACCTCCTGGAGAATGCGGTCAAATTCACAAGAGTCGGCGGGATCTACATAAGGATGTATACGGAGACTACCGATTACGGCGTCAATCTCATCATTGAAGTGACGGATACCGGTATCGGTATGGACAGGAACACCATTGTGGCCGTGACCGATGGATTATACCAGGCCAACAGGAAGAGAAACCGAAGTTCCGGAGGAATAGGGCTCGGACTGTTCATCGTATACGGTTTCGCGCACAGGATGGGTGGATTCATTAAGATCGAAAGCAAAAAAAAGGCCGGTACCACGATAAGGGTAACACTGCCTCAGAAAGTGATCGACTATGAACCGTGTTTGTCGCTTGAGGAATCATTTGACGGAGCCGTGCTGTTCCATGTCAGACCCGATAAATACAAAGTTCCGCAGCTGCGCGATTTCTACCGTCAGATGGCATCCAATCTCGCATCGGGAATACATGTGCCACTGTATTCCGCCGAGACGGTCTATGAAGTTGAACGTCTCAGGGAGAAGCTCAATGTCACCCATGTATTTATGGGACAGGAGGAGTATGAAGAAAACAAGGGTTATTTCGATGAGATCGCCAAAGAGGGCATGATCATAGGAGTGGCCGGCAGAGCCGGATTCGAGCCGGCCAAGGACGGCAGAGTGATCGCGATACCCAAACCGCTTTACGCATATCCCGTGATCAAGATACTTAATGACGGTCATTACTGCGAAGGAACGGACGGACCGGAAGCCGGTGAGCGGCCTGCTTTCCGAAATGTCAGGGCTCTGGTGGTAGATGACGAACCGATGAACCTTGTTGTTGCAACTTCACTGTTTCGGGATTACGAGATGGTCGTCGATACCGCCGCAAGCGGACGTGAGGCTATACGTAAATGCCGTGATAATGATTACGACCTGATCTTTATGGATCATATGATGCCTGAGATGGACGGAGTGGAAGCCATGAAACTGATCAAGGCTGCCGCACGTGATGTCGGGAAAGAGATCATTGTGGTCGCACTGACGGCAAATGCGGTTTCGGGCGCAAGGGAGATGTTCATCAAGGAAGGCTTTGACGGTTTCATCGCCAAGCCCATAAACACTGCGGATTTTGAACGTGTCATGCAGCGTGTTCTGTCCACACACGCAACCGGTAACGGAGGACAGAAGAGATGAATCTGATCAGGATATTTAAAAATGCATATGCGGCCATCAAAGACCCGGACAGGGATTTTGTCGAAAGAGTATTCCTGATACTGACTTTCATATCCGAGATATCCGTGTTCATAGCCTTTGTCGGGGACATGATCACACAAGAGAATCCCAATGAGATGATAGTGATCGGTGCCACGCTCATAGCGGTTCCGACCATCGTGCTGGTGAGCCTTAAGCATAACAGACTCAAACTGGCCATCAGGATTATCGTTATCGGCCTTGTGTCTCTTATCCTTCCGGGTCTGTTCTTTTTCGGAGGAGGCGTAGAAGGAGGAGGGTATATCTGGATTATATTCGCCTTTATCTATGTCGGACTGGTCCTCTCGGGAAGATGGCGGAATATCATGTTTATGCTCATTGCGGCCCTTACTTTGGCATGCTATCTGATATCTTATTATTACCCGGAGACCGTCTACAATCATTCAAGGGAAATGTTCTATGTCGATACGTTCATCTCACTCTTACTTGTAGGTGTCCTATGCTTTGTCATGACATGGTCACAGGGATATCTGTTCAGGCAGGAGAATGAACGGGCAATGAAGGAGGCCCAAAGAGCCGAGGAACTGTCACGTTCCCAGAACCGTTTCTTCTCAAGCATGAGTCATGAGATACGTACACCGATCAATTCGATCCTCGGACTCAACGAACTGATCCTGCGCGATCAGGATGCCACGGATGATATCGTTAAGGATGCATCGGGTATTCAGGGCTCGGGTAAGATGCTCCTGGCACTGATCAACGACATACTTGATTTTTCGAAGATCGAAGCCGGAAGTATGGATATCGTACCGGTAGATTACCGTATAGGCGATATGCTGTCCGAGGTCGTGAACATGATGTGGCTTCGCGCACATGACAAGGGGCTTGCGTTTGAGGTGAATGTGGATCCGAAAGTTCCGACGGCCTTTTACGGAGACGAGGTACGAATAAAGCAGATCATCATAAATCTTCTGAACAATGCAGTCAAGTATACATCAAAAGGCAGTGTTGAACTTCGTATTGAATGCAATGATGTCGAGGAGGGATCCGCTGAACTATGTATATCGGTTTCCGACACCGGAATAGGGATCAGGAGGGAAGACCTCCCTTATCTGTTCGATGCGTTCAAGAGAGTGGACGAAGGAAAGAACAGACATATCGAAGGAACCGGTCTCGGCCTCAGTATCGTTAAACAGCTTGTTGAACTTATGAACGGAACGATCTCGGTGAACAGCGTTTACGGTGAGGGGTCTACATTTACGGTGCAGATCAGACAGGGAGTCGCAGACGGCAGCAGTATAGGTGAACTGAACATACACAACCAGAATGTTGTCGGAAGAAGTACATATGAGAGCAGTTTCCTTGCACCTGAAGCCCGGATACTCATAGTTGATGATAATGAGATGAACCTTGAGGTCGAGAGCAGACTGCTTGAAGATACGGATATGGGCATTGATAAGGCCACAAACGGGAGAGATGCCCTGGATATGTGCCAGAATGTTCATTATGATGCGATTTTCATGGATCATCTGATGCCCGGTATGGACGGGATAGAGTGTCTCAAAGAGATGCGTAACCAGGCCGGAGGACTAAACAGGAACACACCGGTGATCGTACTGACGGCAAACGCCGGAAGCGAAAACAGGGAACTGTATAATCTGGCCGGATTCGACGGATATCTCGTCAAACCGGTTTCGGGCGAGACTATGGAGGATATGCTGATCAGGCACATCTCCGGCGACAAGATAATCCTGAGAAAAATGATGATGGGTAATGACGGGGATATTCATACATCCGACAGATATGCTGAGAAGCTTCCGGTTATCATCACCGCACCCAGCATGTGCGATCTTCCCGACTCACTCATCAGGAAACTCAATATCCCGATAATACCGTCGCTGATCAAAACGGAAGAGGGAGTGTTCAAAGACGGTGTTCATATGGATGCATATGAACTGATCAGACATGTAACCTCCGGTGGCGAGGCGGTATCATATGCACAGGACGAAGCCGCTTATACGGAATTCTTTGCCGAGAACCTCAAGAAGGCACATCATCTGATCCATATCTCCATTACTTCAAGTATGAGTAAGGATTATGAGAGAGCCACCGAAGCGGCGAGAGCATTTGACAATGTTTCCGTAGTCAATTCGGAATGCCTGTCAAGCGCTACGGGCATTCTCGTTCTGATCGCATGCAAGCTTGTCCAGCAGGGTATGGAAGCGGAAGATATCGTATCGGAGCTTGAGGTTATGAAACACCGGCTCAAGTGCAGCTTTATCATAGATACGACCGAGTATATGACAAGAAAGGGACATCTGAGCCGCAATCTCAACAGGATAGCGGAGGCGGTCAATCTTCATCCGTCCATAAAGATCAGGAACGACAAACCCGCCGTCGGAGGTGTATGGTTCGGGAGGACCAAAAGGGCGTACAGCAGATATATCAGCAGATGCATTCCCGCGGACACGATCCCCGATTCCGATGTGGTATTTGTTACATACGTTGATGTTCCGACTGACATGCTCAACTGGATCGGAGAAGAGATCAAAAAGGTTGCCTACTTTGAACATGTGATATTCCAACAGGCATCCGCTTCGATATCGTCAAACTGCGGACCCGGAACGTTCGGGATACTGTACTTCCTCAAATCCAACAAGTCTTATAACATCGGCTCGTTCCTCGATGATATGAATGAATCCGCAACGATGCCCGAAGCCGGGGAAACGGATGAGAGGTATGATGTTGTTGCACCGGTTTCGGAAACTGATCATGGCGACGACGATCCTTATAAGAAAATCGCGGGGATAGATCTTGATGCTGCTCTAAAAAACAGCGGATCCCGGGAGGCTTTTGAGTCCGTGCTGAGGATTTTCTGGGAATCCATTCCCGACAGGTATGATGAGCTGGAGGCGTGCTATTCGTCCGAAGACTGGGAGAATTATACGATCAAGATACATGCACTGAAGAGTTCGGCAAGGCTCGTCGGAGCTCTTGATCTCGGTAATTGTGCAGAGCTCCTTGAAACTGCGGGCAAGAAAGGGGATATCGGTCATATAAGGGAAAAACACGGACAGGTGATGGAGGATTATCTGAAGTACATGGAGTTGCTCGCTCCGCTCTTTGGCGACAGACCTGCTGATAATCCTGCCGATAAACCCGAAAGGTCGGTCATTGACGATCTTCTCATGAATGACATATATGAGGCATTGCGCGAAGCGGCGGAAGCCATGGACTGCGACAGGATCGAGGAGATAATGGAAGAGGTCGGGGAGTACTCTGTCCCGGAAAGCGAAAAAGAAAGATTTGATACAGTAAGGAAAAAGGTTTCGGATCTCGATTACGACGGAATACTCGAAGCGATCGGAAACAGGATAGGCTAAAAGGAGAATAACTGATGGATGCAGCTGTTCGTGAAAAAGTCATGAAGATACTAAAAGGTGAGCTCAGGTATACATCTACGAATCTTGCGTTTAATATGCTGATCTCAAAACTGCAGAAGAAACTTCAGGCGGATCCTCAAAACATGGATCCGTGCATGAAGGAGATGGATGAATTTCTGGCAAAATACCCTATAGTTGCCAAGGTTGACCTTGCCAACATAGCGGCTCTGTGACAAGGATGATCGTATAACGGAGGTGGAACAATGTTAAAAACGCTGGAAGAAACGATTGAGCTGATAAACGAAGGGAAGATAATGCACATCGCCGCGGATGAGACGATGCTCTCCAAACTACCCAAAGGCAGATGGATAGGAGGAACGACTCCTTATATCATCAGTGAAGAAGGCGGTTTGGTCACTAAAGACAGACTCTTTGTGACCGAGATCGATTACGCGGAGGAGATAAGCGTTGCAAGTTACGGAAAGTATAATGTGTTCCAGATCGTCGAGGAATGCTACGATAACGGTCTGACCATGATCATCATGCCGTACAGCTCTCAGGTCGCGATCAAATATGCAAAGGAAGCGCCGGAAGTTGAAGAACTACTCATGCATCCGACCATAGGATGGATATCGGGATTCGACCTCGAGACGGGAGGCCTTGCAAAAGTCTATGACGGAACAGTGGGAGAAGCATATACCGACAGGGCCGTTGTTATGTATATAAGACTCCCTGAGGGGAAGAGCGCCATGATAAACATGATCAACATTTTCGGGGATGACAAGACCGATCCGGTCATACGTTTCTTCGACAATGATCTGTCGGTGACAAAGTGTACCGTTAACGGACAGGAAGTCAATTTCGCCGAGTATATCGACAAGAAGCATATAGATACAAGGATGCCCCTCGTGGCTGATTACAACGGCTCATATATTAACACATCGGTAAAGGGCGTAAAGGATGGGATCGTGGAATTCTACGCTCCGGTATTTAAAAATGTGGATTACAGATTTGCGACATATGTCGATGATTATGCCGGCCGGTTCGTCGAAAGCATCAACAGCGCCGGGGCTCACGCACCTGTACTTTCGTGCAACTGTATTCTGAACTTCATGCACGGGGATCTGGCAGGGAGAAAAATACCTCCGTATACCGGCCCCGTTACTTTCGGAGAGATAGCATATCAACTGATGAATCAGACACTCGTATATTGCGAGATAATGGGACTGTGATATGGAATCGGTTATCAGGATCAATGATGCGGTCAACTCTTTCGCATGGGGAACGTTCGGCCTTGTACTTCTCCTCGGAACGGGGATAATATGTACCGTCGTAACACGTTTTTTTCAGCTCACCCATATCAGACACTGGTGGAGCAGGACGTTCGGTATAGCAAAAAGCGAAGGCCGTATAATCAATGATGCCGGCGCTCTTTCGCAGTTCAGGGCATTCTGCACCGCGCTGTGTGCAACGATAGGAACCGGCAATATAGCCGGTGTTTCGACCGCAATATGCGTCGGAGGGCCCGGCGCCGTGTTATGGATGTGGGTGGCTGCTTTTTTCGGAATGATGGTAAAATATTCCGAAAATGTTCTGGGGCTGTATTACAGGCGACGCAACTCGGAAGGAGCCTGGTCCGGCGGCCCGATGTATTACCTCGAGGACGGGCTCGGTTCAATCAAAAACTGCAAGAGACTTGGGAAGATCCTTGGTGTCCTGTTCTGTATTTTTACGGTCCTGGCGTCATTCGGTATCGGGAATATGGGGCAGATCAACAAGATAACGATCAATTTCCAGTCAACGTTCCTGTCGGGAATGGATCATGATCTGATCATGGGAGTTCCGAAAGCAAACTGGATCATAGGTTTCGTTCTGATGATCACGGCGGCGGTTATCATTCTCGGGGGGTTCAGGCGCCTTGCGGCGGTTTCGGAAAAGCTGATCCCGTTCATGTCGATAGCATATATTCTCGGATGTCTTGTTATGATACTGCTTCATATCACGAACATTCCGGATGTATTTTCTTCGATATTCAGGTTTGCGCTCGGTACCGACGCGGTTAAGGGCGGGGTGGCCGGGACGGCGGTTCAGCTGGCGTTTAATACTATCAAGAACGGATGTAAACGTGGGGTGTTCTCAAACGAAGCCGGACTCGGATCATCGGTCATGGTTCACAGCAACAGTTGTGTCAGAGAACCGGTACGACAGGGAATGTGGGGGATCGCGGAAGTATTTCTCGATACTATAGTGATATGTACGATGACAGCGATCGTTGTACTCAACTCGGGAGCGATCGACCTTGAAACGGGTCTCGTAAAAGAAGGTGTCAATGATTCGACTCTTGTTGCCAAAGCATTCGGATCCACACTGGGCCGTCCGGGAGAGTGGTTTGTAGTACTGGCCTTAACTCTGTTCGCTTTCACGACCGTTATGGGATGGTCGTATTACGGAGCCAAAGTAACGGAGTATCTTCTCGGTGTCACCTTTGCGAGAGTCTACAGGATCATCTTCATAGGGCTCATAGTACTGGGCGCGATAATGGAGTCCAGTCTCGCGTGGGATATTTCCGACACTTTCAACGGACTGATGATGATCCCGAATCTGATCGGTATCATAGTTCAGATTCCGCTTATAATACTGTTGACACAAAACTATGTTGACCGTAGGATAAAGGGCAGGGATGTTGAGCCGATATTATCCTACAACCGTGATATTCAGGCTGATGCCGAGGCTGCTATCGCCAAAGGTATCAGTTAAAAATATATTTATCGATCAATAAATCATTGTATTCCGGAGGATTGATCTAATGGACGCTAATGAAAGCAGAGAGATTATTATCATGATGTTCCAACAAAGCGTGGTAATAAAGGGGATAGAGCGTAAGCTCGAAGAAATGAGGTACAGGGTGACTACTCTGTACGAAGATCTCGAGGATGAGGCGCAACGTCTCGGAGGACGTGTTACTCTGATGATGTTCTATCTGCCGGCAGATATCATAGAAGATAAAGCGAAACTGAAGGCTTTTCAGAATGTCATTGAGATCATAAAGGAGAGAAGACAGAAAACGGTCCTGATCGGAGAGGACAAATACAGATTCGATCTGTTAAGGGAGATACCTGAGGTGAAGACTTATCCGTGGATGGGACGCCCGGTAGATATGGATGTTCTTGAGGAAACGGTTATAAAGGAGATCAATCGTCAAGAGGTATCCGACAAAAAGGGAAGGATACTCATCGTTGATGATGATCCGTCATATGCCAAGATAGTAAGGGAGTGGACCAAGGACCGGTACAAGGTTGATATAGTCACAGCCGGTATGCAGGCCATATCTTTTCTTCTTAAGGTGCCAAAAGACCAGAAGGTCGATCTTATCCTTCTTGATTATGAGATGCCTGTCGTTGACGGGCCACAGGTACTTCAGATGCTAAAACAGGACAGCGTCACCGCGGATATCCCGGTGGTTTTCCTTACGGGAAACAGTACAAGGGAAGCGGTTGCCCGCGTCATGGAACTGAAGCCTGACGGATACCTTTTAAAGACCACGGGTAAAGCCGATCTTTTGGAATACATCAACGGAATATTAAAGAAATAACGTATAGATCATCACCGAAAGGCTGTCCGCGGGGCAGTCTTTTGATGTCAAAAAGGGACTTAAATGTCAGATATCAATTCACTGAGCAACGTTGGAATACGGCGATACAGCAGTAATCTGGTGAACGCCGGACGGGGATATATCCTGTTCGGTTTCTGGGCTGTTGTCAAGATCTTCATGATGATGACGATGCAGCACGAACTCATGAAAAAACTGCTCGATAATACGGGGACGATTGGACTCAGTAGAGAGGCGGTCATTGTCATCAGTGTCATTACTGTCGCGATAATGGGACTGATCGTTCTCTATATCCATTTGCATATAGGAAGGGCTGCGATCGGATACGGCAAAGGAACAAGGCACAGGAGAGGATTTCTTGTCTGGGGCGCCATCATCTCTGTCGTTATGATAATTGATATTCCACTGTATTTTTCTGACAAGAGTGTTCAGACTTATTCTTCAACAGTTGCTTCGATCATAGTCGACATGACGGAAGTGTTTATTTTCATCGACATGATATACTCGGCTCATATGTTGAAACGGCTCCGGAAAGAGGTAGAAGGGTAGACGGTCTATGCAGGATGATTTTCACTATTATGCGACATACTGTGCGGCTGTTCTGTCCGGATATTCGCACGAGGAGAGCATGGATATATGCTATTCGGCCCAGTTTGTCGATCTTTGCTCCCAAACGCTTCTGGCTAAGATCAAGGCTCCGACCGGTGCCGCTACTACTATGCTCCAGCTTGAGATGATGGATGCGAGGACGGACATCGCGGGTTTGCAGGAAATAACGAGGATATGGTCCTCTTTCCATTTCCTTCCACGCGATCTGCACGCGACCCTCGATAAACGTCATCCGAAGAGGTATATGAACAAGTACCGCCTGATCTGCGGGCCGAACGGAGAACTTGTGGCAAAGACGGTGGTGCTTGCCAAAGGTGCATCGCTGCAGAGCGTCGGTATCGCAATGCATGTTGTGGCCGATACATGGGCACACGCGTATTTTGCCGGAACCCCGTCGCTTGTTATAAACAACACATCGGATGATTTTTACGAACTTGTGACCGGTGAGGACGGTAACGAAACCGAGCGGAAGATAAAGTTCAGGCATAATCCGTCTGCGCCTGACGAGCCGGAAAAAGCCTTATATACAAACAGCCTGTTCCAGAGGGACGAGAACACGATAATGAATCTCGGACACGGGCGTGCGGGACATCTTCCCGATTATTCGTTCATAAGATATTCGTATCTTCCCGCATGGAACGAATACAGGGTCATGATCAAGGATAATCCTTCGGATTATATGAATGCGTTCTGTCAGCTCATATATGCGATGAAATACATAAGAGGTGACATTGATAAGTTTGAGACGGACAGATACGATACCGGATCAGTCGCACCGTATACAGACAGGATAAGGGCGATCATCGAAAAACGTCAGCTCAAGGCTTCGGATGACTGGAAAGCGTTCGGAGAGGAACTATCGGGAAAGACCGTTGAGGAGTTTGATATTGACAGATACCAGGCTGAGTATGTAAATGCCCCTTCGGATAAAAAGAACGAAACATTTATCGGAAAGTTTGTAAAAGGCGCCATGGCACATAAGGGAATGGTGAGCCACGAGATATTCGCATCGGGGAATAAACTGGCCGGATTCGTAGAGGCGCTTCAAAGATGACAAAACTTCAGAGAGTAAAAGAGATAGTCTTCGGACTCATAATGATCTTTCTCGCGTATGTGATGATATGCTTTCCGAAGGAAGGATATGAATTCATCATATTCATATTTGCCGTATACTTTACCGCAGCGGGGATCAGAACGATCATATATTACGTGACCATGGCACGCTACATGGTGGGAGGGAGATCATCCCTGTATAACGGGGTCATCCTTCTGGACCTGGGGCTACTCACT
>JAFZRD010000202.1 GCA_017620055.1 Lachnospiraceae bacterium | reverse complement strand
CTGGATTCTTTATCAACAATCTTGATGGTGATATGGTTTGTCTCTTCGTGTATACCGAACTGGGCAACCGAATTCGCCATCTTCTTGTTCATCTCCTCAACAGCTTTCTTAACAGCCTCGGCACTTGCACTGGGCTGATCCTGCTGGGGATTCTGTCCGTTTCCGTTCTCGCCATCCTTGGCCTGTGCTGCATTTACCGACAGAGTGACATTATCCACCGGTTCAGCAACGTTCTGCATAGACCCTTCCGTGAACTCATCCGCATTTTTCTCTACCGGTCTCGGAGCAGACATCTGCTGTGCTACCGGCTGTGCATTGAATGTCATTGCACTGTTGATTGGTTCTATTGCCATTACTATCACCTCCGTGTGATTCTGTAAGCCACGACAGAGCCGTGGCTAAACAAACTGTATAAAACCGCTAATCATGGTTTCTTGTGCTTTATATCGGCACCCTTATACCAAAAATTAACCTTTTTTCAGAAAATTTTTTTGAGAGCCTCCAGGCTTTCCGTTTCAAGTGCCTGTTTATTGGCCTCCTGGATCTGCAGGTATACTTCCTTACGGTAGATCGGGACCTCCTTGGGGGCCGAGATACCGACCTTGACCTGATCACCCTTTATCTCCAATATCGTTACTTCTATCTTATTGTCTATGACAAGTGCTTCGTTCTTCTTTCTTGATAATGCCAGCATAATTATTCACCTGCCCTTTCCATGTTATCTTTGAGGATCTGATAGATCGGGAACTTGACAACATATTTCTCGTCATCGGTGATCAGCTGACTGGCCTTGCGATTTTCCCCGTTAATGATTATCGGGGCCTTAAGATTAACAGTCATCTTCTCAAGATCATGAGGAACCGTGATGGTTACAAGAACGAGCGTATTCTCTTCCTTAACATCTCCGAGAGGGCCCAGAAGGTCATCTTCGATGCACGGATTGTAATCCGGCATAACGATCAAAGGATCTATAACGGGCATCGCAAATGCAGGCTCCTGTATCGACTGCATCCATCTGATGCCTCCTTCGGACTCACTGTCATGAACAAGGAGAAAATCCTTAAGATCCGGGAACCCTATTATCCCCTGAGGGAAGTTGATGAGCTTATCGTCATCGACTTCTATCTCTCCGAACAGTTTGGTAATGATCTTCATAACTTATAACCCTCCATTTTTATAAGTAGTTGAGCAGCGTCTGCTGTGCTATCTTGCCTGCTGCAAGCTGAGCAGCCTCGAGCGCGAGTTTGGCGCTCGCAAAATCAATACTTGATTCCGTAAGTTCCGCGTTTATGTTCGCATCCGCGAGTTCCTTGAAGCTCTGGAGCTGGTCGGCAACCCTTTCCTTGGTGATATCAAGTCTCTGCTGCATGCTTCCTATGTTTGCTATCGCAAGGTTGTTCCGGTCGGCATAATCAGCAAATGTATCAAGAGCACCCGAGAACATCTTCTGCATCTTGCTCTTCTTCAGGGAATACTCTTTCTTTGCGGCATCCAGTTCTTTCTGGATAGCAGCTTTCTGGGTAGCGTCGGTTTCGGCGTTAAGCTTCTTCTCAAGTGCCGATACTTTTTCATCACAATCGACGACATCCTGCGTTGTCTTGATGAGTTCGTCGATATCACGGCCTATATCATGAGTATACACTTCATTTGCGTGTGTGTTAATAGTTATTTTCTGATTGAAGCTGATCTCTACGACCATATCCTTATTCTGGAAATTGGGCTTGGTATCGTCGATCACCATCTTATGAGTCGTCGGATCCTCGTATTCTTCATAATTGTAATAATCTTTATTACCGCTTACCTTGTTATCCTGATAGCAGGCAAAATAGTGCTCCGGGCGAAGATCTCCTGATTTCCATTCCTTCTTGTTATATCCGACCGGAACAGCAGGATCTCCCGGGTTTGCTCCAGGTTTTCCAATGAATGCCTGCGTAGCTCCGGGGGTATTACCACCCCCCTCTACGGCTTTTGCTGCATCTGTCCCGAAAATAATCTCCCCTGTTTCAGGGATCAGTATCGCCGAATTAGGACCAAGCGTCGTATCAGCGTCGATAGTAGTATATATATCATCAATTTCACGCTGAGTTTTGCCTTTTATCGACTTGACCGTGATGGGAATACTGTTTATATTACCTGTATTATCATAGTAATATAACTTTTTACTTGTATCTCCGTCTGTTTCATCAAGATTATCATACGCTAATCGGATCCTTTTCAGTTCGCACTGATCAACGGTTGTTTCTGACTTGGTATTGTCATACGTTGTAACATAGTTGAACTTATCAAGTTCTTTGGTATCAAACGTCTCATGAATATTGTAATTCCAGTCAAGATCCGTATCCGTATCAAGGAACGTAAGTGACTTCTGCGTTCTGTAGTCGGTAAATACCGTACGCTCCGCATAGTCCGCGTTACCCGAGGAATACAATTCCGCACGAAGGCCCTTGAGACTCTCGAGGATCTTCTGGCGGTCATTGGCGGTATTGGTATCACTGGCGCCGGTTGTGAGATTTTCTTTGATGTTAGTGAATATCTGGTCAGTCTGCTTGAGCGCGGTCTCTGTAACGTTCAGCCACGCCTGTGCATCGGGGATATTCTTCTTGTAATACTGGGTAAGCTGCGAAAGATTCGTATTAAGACGAAGGGCACGGATCGCAACGACCGGATCCTCCGAAGGTCTTGAGATGACCTGCCCGGTAGCGATCTGGGTATTGAGCCTGTCCTCGTTTAGCTTGTTGATATTGATATTATTCTTGGTATTAGACGTCATCATGGCGTTGGTAATCCGCATCATAACCGTATCCTCCGTAAAACAATAAAAGAGTTATCACAGGCAGCCAAATTCCTTTTCAGCTTACTGCAAAAGCTACGGCAAATTCCCTTTTGCCAAGATGTATTTAATTGTATATCGGCAAATTATACTCCGGTCTGAAGTATCAATCTGTCATAAATCTCCGTCATGACCTGGATCATCTTCGATGACAGGTTGTATGCTTCCTGGAACTTCACGAGATTGAGCGCTTCTTCGTCATTGTCGACACCCGATACCGATGTCCTCTGGGCGATGATCGCATTACTGATCTTGTCAAAGTTTGAATAGAAATTGTTTGCGGATGAAGCACCGAGCGCAACATCACTTGTCAGACACTGAAGGAATTCTTCCGATGAACATCCCCTGTATGTCATCTTGGACTTGTCGGTCCGCACTTCCATGAGAAGTTTTGTGACATCCTGCGCATCCCGGCCCGACATATAATCCGCAGTCGTTCCGAACAGGCTGACATCTTTGATCATACTCGAATTGATATTGAAATTACCGGCCGTAAGATGAAGATAATTGTCCTTATAACTGAACATGGCCGAAGGATCGTCTATATTCGAGAACGTAACGGTTTTTCCTCCGTCATCGTATACAACGCCGGCAGCCTCATTATAGTCGAAAGCATTAAATTTGGATTCGTCGCTTCCGCATGTGAACATTGACTCGGCATATGTCGGAGCAGTCCCATTCATTGCAGTCTGAGCTGTTCTCTCGATCTTGTTCATCGCCTGGGCAAAAGACCTTACCCACTCGTTCATCTGCGCCATATAATACGGGATTCCCTGATAATCGATGTTCACACCGATGTAGGCGTCCTTCCCGCTAAGTCCCGATCCGCTGTTATTTGTCTTGGTCTCGTCCAGATGGAACGTATACGTTTCCGTCTGACTGTCATACTGCCATGAATCATATACAAGACCTTTGTTTCCGACAACGATCGTTCCCGAACTGTTCATCGTGACCTTGTTCATATCCGTGAGAAAATCATGGTTCGGATTGGTCTTGTCTATCTTTACGGTGACTGTGTTATCCGTGGTGGTCACAAATGCGCCCTTTGCCGAGAAGTTCTCGCCGTTATTACCGTCACGCATCTCTATGAGGCCCTTGAGCTGTCCCCCGAGGCTCCCGCCGTAAAGGTTAAGGGGCAGACCCGTGAGGTATATATCGTAGAGTCCGTCCGCATCGGACTGGTTGACCTTCTCGTCACCGTTTCTGGCTACACACTCAAGCGTCGAATATTCATAACTGTTGACAAGGTTCTGTCCGCCGGCGATATCCACGATATACCTGTATATGCCGGATTCCTCGGTTCCGCCCTCGGTCGTATATATCGGTATCTCGGTGATCTTGACATCTACGATGTTCGAAAGCTGGTCTACAAGAAGGTTTCTCTTGTCGCGAAGCTCGTTTGCCTTGACGTGATTGACCTCGATCGTGTTTATCTGCTTGTTGAGCGTTGCGATCTCCGATGCTATCGAATTGATCTCATTTACCTTGTTCTGGATCTCATTGTTCAGATCTACCTGTATGTTCTGAAGAGAGGTGTGCATG
>JAFZRD010000201.1 GCA_017620055.1 Lachnospiraceae bacterium | reverse complement strand
TACCGAGACCTGCCTCATTCGAGAACACGCCTCTCTTGCAGCCCTGCTGGATGACTGTCGAGATCGCAACACCGGCTGCGCCGCCCGCAACGGCTTTGACACCGAATGCAAATTTGAATATCGCAACGAACATGTGGCCTATCGTTGATATATGTACGATCATGATGATGAGTGCTCCGATGACATAGATGAGTGCCATGAACGGAACGACCTTCTCGGCAACGGCCGCGATACGCTTGAGGCCGCCGATTATGATGAAGCCGCCGATCAGCATGAGCACGATACCGATGATCAGATTGACGGGGTTGACACCTCCGAGTATCGTCGGAAGATTTGCGTTTGCAAAGAACGCACTCTCAAGGTTAAGAGTGATCTTGTTGATCTGTCCCATGTTACCGATACCGAACGATGCAAGGATCGCAAATGCAGCGAACAGAACAGCAAGGAAGCTTCCGAGCTTCTCGTATCCGGTTATCTTTCCGAGACCGTCCTTAAGGTAGTACATGGCTCCGCCGGACCACTCGCCTTCTTTGTTCTTGCGTCTGTAGTATATTCCGAGTACGTTTTCGGAGTAGTTCGTCATCATTCCGAGGAACGCTGCGACCCACATCCAGAATACGGCACCGGGACCACCGACACAGATGGCAGCCGATACACCGGCGATATTACCGGTACCTATCGTTGCGGCAAGTGCGGTACAAAGTGCCTGGAACTGCGACACGCTTCCGGCTTCGTGTTTGACGTGCGCATCGGCTTTGAACACACCGCCGATGGTCTTGCTCATCCAGTGCTTGAAATGCGACACCTGGAAGAATCCTGTAAGTATCGTTGTCAGCACACCGGTTCCGATCAGAAGCACTAATCCGATCTTGACCCAGACGAATGAATTGATGCTGTCATTAATGGCAGCCACGCTGTTCATAAAATCACTCATGGTATCTCCTCATTATCATAAAAACTATTACCTGCAAACAAAGAGGCTGTAGCATACGCTACTGCCTCTTTGCAGTTCACTTTCTCTAT
Source organism: Lachnospiraceae bacterium (assembly GCA_017620055.1). The sequence goes on along the minus strand of JAFZRD010000201.1, from coordinate 1,875 downwards.
TATACACATATATGTACATATGTAAAGTGTCAGCGCTCCATCTTTAGGAACATCGACGAATATCCCGGCATGTTAAGTCCGCCGCCGAAGTCGACATTGTTGCCGGATATGAGGTCTTCGGCCATTCCGCAGCCCGCATCGAAGTGAGCGATATACTCGTTCTCATCGGCATTAATGCAGACAAGTACTCTCTCCCCGTCGACTTTTCTCTCGATTATGCACTGTTTATTTGTAAGGACAACGTTTCTGAAGTCGCCGTAACAAAGAGCGCGGCTTTCGCGTTTTGCCTTCGCGATCTTTGATATATGCTCGGTGAGCGCGGTCTCCTCGGGCGCATCAAAGCAAGGACGCAGCGCGGGGTCTCCCATCGACTTATCGGCTTTTGTGCCCCATTCACTTCCGTAATATACGCACGGTACGCCGGGCATTCCGAAAGCGAGTGAGTAGATGAGCGGCAGGTGATTTTCATTCGAGAGAATGCTCGCTACCCTTGTTACGTCGTGGTTGTCGACAAACGAGAGGAGATGACGTCCGCGGTACAGGCACCAGTTGTCGGGCCCGAACTGTCTAAGGAGCGAGTGGCAGATCTCGAACATGTTCATGCTGTTGAAACTCGAGTATAGTCCCTTGTAGCATTCGTAGTTTGTGACCGAATGGCACATATCGTCGGCCATCCAGCGGTTGTAGTCGCCGTGCAGGCATTCACCGAGAAGGTAAAAATCATCTTTCAGGCCGTTCGTGAATCCCCTGAGCCTTTTGAGGAATTCGGGAGGAAGACAGTAAGCAACGTCAAGACGGAGACCGTCGATGTCGAATTCGTCTACCCAACCTTTGATGCAGTCAAACAGATGATCCACGACCGCATCGTTCCAGAGGTTGAGCTTTACAAGATCGTAATTGCCTTCCCATCCTTCGTACCAGAGGCCGTCGTTGTAATTGGAATTGCCGTCGAAGTTAATGTTGAACCAGTCTTTGTAAATGCTGTCCCATCTGTAACGAAGGACATCCTGGAATGCCCAGAAGCCGCGGCCCACGTGATTGAACACACCGTCGAGAACGACTTTGATCCCTTCCTTATGAAGAGCATCGCATACCTTTTTAAAATCATCGTTCGTACCTATACGGCTGTCGATGATCTTATAATCCCGCGTGTTGTATCCGTGAGTGTCGGATTCGAACACGGGCGAGAAGTAGATCGCGTTTATATTCAGTTTCTTCAGATGGTCGATCCAGTCGATGACCTTCAAAATGGAATGATTCTCGCCGGCGTGCTCCGGACGCGCGCCGCCGCTTCTCTCCTCCGCCGATATCGGAGCCGACGGATTGTCAAACGGCGCTCCGCAGAAGCCTAGCGGATATATCTGGTAGAATACAGATTCATATGCCCACATAATATTTCCTCCTCATAGCAAATATACAAGATATAGTATCACTTCTTTTGACATTACGCAATTATTAGTGTATCTTCATAGCATAACTTGGAATTGAGCAAGGCCGGTGCGCGGATAAAGAGTTCCCGAGAAATACCCTGTGAAAGGGTCTGCGCTTGGCGAGGTTTTTTCGAGCCTAGCGTCAGCTACGCTTGAACAGGAGCGAGAGCGCGTTTTCGAGGGAACTGCTTTGTCCACGCAGCGGCCGACAAGATGGAGAAAAAATATGACAGATATTCTACTTGGTTCACACTGCGGTATGAGCGGCAAGGATATGTTCCTCGGCTCCGCAAAGGAAGCGCATTCATACGGCGCGAACGCGTTCATGGTCTACACCGGTGCGCCTCAGAACACGAAGCGCAAGGATGTCAGCGAACTTCGTATTGAAGAAGGGCATGCATATATGAAGGAGCACGGCATCGAAAAGCTCGTGATCCATGCACCG
>JAFZRD010000200.1 GCA_017620055.1 Lachnospiraceae bacterium | reverse complement strand
TCGCCTTCTTCCTCGTCCTCGTCTTCCTCTTCTTCTTCGGCTTCTTCCTCTTCGCCTTCCTCGTCCTCGTCTTCGTCGTCTTCTTCATCTTCTTCATCCGACATGGACCGGCCTACGAGGGATGCGGCCGTAACGGCACCGGGAGCGCGTCTTACAGGCTCCTCGGCTTCTTCCTCCTCTTCCTCGTCTTCGTAATATTCATCCTCGTATATCGCATCAAGCTCGTCAGCATAGTCACGCAGCTTGACCGCGAGGATGATCACGGTGATGAGAAGTATGAGCGCAAACGGCGCGCACACGAGAAGCAGGATCGACTGAACATTTCTCGGTATGTATTCATCAAGAAGTCCTGCGCTTGTATCATCGGCATCGGCTTCAAGGCCGTCCTCGGAAGCTTCTCCTGCTCCTTCTCCGGCTATGAACCTCTGATACGTACCTTCATTCTTGTCGTATCTGTACCAGCCTTTGTTACCTTCAGAGCTTACCGCGTACACAAGGAAGAAATCAGAGGGGTTGATACCGTCAACGGGTGTGGCATTCCCGGCAGCAACACTCTCTTCCATGAACGCAGTCAGCGTCTGCCCGTTCCACTCAAGTACGGCCTTTGTATATCCGTCGGGGATAGCCCCTTCGCAGTCGGAAAGAACGATTATGAAACGATTTTCGATCCCCTGGATCATTCTGAAATCGGTCATCTCGCCTGTTGATGCGTTGTAGATCATAAACTTTCCGTCGGCACCGGCTGAGTCGGACGTATACAGGAGCGTCATGTCGCCCATGTCGAACTTGGCACATTCAACGGTCTGCCCGTTGTAATCGGTTGTCTCTTTATGGAAGAGGACAGGCATGAACTCGTCCGCGAACACGCTCTGGATCAGCCTTCCGTCACCGATATCGATACTTCCCTCGGCTACTCCGGTCGAAAGCGACCCATCGGCCGCGTCTCCGACAGTATCCTCGCCGTTTACGGATACCGCTACACTTGCAGTCTCGGGAGCAGCTGCATCCTCTGCTGTTGCCGTGACCTTAACCTCTGCATTTCCGCCCGAAAGCGTCGTAAACTCCACCGTCGCCTTCTTGTCTTTGAATGTGACGAGTCCGCCGCCGCCACCGCCGTACTCGGCGGAGCATGTCTCGAAATTAAGCCTTCTTGCATCGAATTCGACCTGTATGTCGGGCGGAACGCTTCCGTCTCCGACCTTTTCGGCGTCAACCGTAACGACGATCCTGTCGCCGATCTCACACGTGTCTTTGTCGGCCGAAACGCCGAGCCCGTCCGCGTATACGTTCTTTGTCTGCGCAAACGCGGCTATCGTAAACGCCGTGATGATACCGAGTGTCCTTGCAAGATTCTTCATGTTTCTACCTGCCTTTTTCTTTTGATCCTTTTATCTGTTAACTGTTATCGTATAAGTCTTTGATGCACCGTTCTGGGCCTTGCAGGTCACATAGAACGTGTTCTCTCCCTCATTGATCGGGTATGTTCCGGCTCCTCCTACCGATGACGATGAGCATACGGCCGTCGCCTTGATATCAACCGTTTCCTGATCCGGATCGACCGTGACCGTATATTTGTCCGTTACTCCCGAGAATGCCGGTGATATCTCGCCACCGCTCACGGAAAGCGTTCCGAGGTACGTGTTCGGATTGGAATCCGATGTGGGCTTTGCGCACTGTGCATCGGGCATGTTGTGATAGTACGGGATCCTGAACGTCAGCACCTCGTCATCCCCAAGGTATGCAAGCTGCAGTCTCGAACTCTCCGACGATGCCGCCTGGATGTTCGACATATACTGATGAGAATACAGCGTATTCTCTTTGTTCACAACATTAAATTTCTGGAAGTACAGAGTGTTCTGTCCTTTGGAAACATACTTCTCGGACAGATACTTGCCGCCACCGTATATCGACCTTGCTCTTGTGTTCCACGGTCTTGCGTATTCCTCGTCGGACCCTTTTGCATATATCAGACCGTTGATCGTGGCTGTCCTTCCGCTGTATGCGTATGCTCCGATGTTGAAGAAGTTGAAGTAGTTCTCGTATCCTGCTACCTTGCCCGTGCAGCTCTGGCTCGTTCCCTTGACGCCCATCTCCTGAAGAGCACGTCCCGCAAGTAGATACGGGCTGACTCCTGTCTTCTCTCCGACCTCTTTGAACTTGTCGGCATACGTGAACGTGTCGCCGTCGGCATCCGTCACCTCGCCGCTCATGAACGTTCCCGCGAGCATCTTCTGAACGGAATTGCTCGTCTGTGTATCCGAATAATCAAGTTTTTCGAACATGTAGATACCGCTCTCGTTCAGGAAATTCCTCGGATCGAGATAATATGCGATAAGCTCGGGCGAAGCCGATGCCCAGCTTCCGCCGTCAAACGTGTACCACTGGTTCGTCGCCTGGTTGTATGCCTGCGGTGCGGTTGATTTCCACGACGCGATCGAATTCTTCGATACGAGGTTCTTGCCGACCGATGACTCTGCTTTAAGTACGTCCGCCCACTCAAGGTCCGTGTCGACCGTCTCAAACTTCCACTGCGGATGCTTTGCGTGGATCGTGCGGAGTGCGTTCTTGTAACTGTCCGGAAGATCCTCTATCGACTCCTCGAAGTCTTCGCTCCCCTTCGGAGCCTCCTCTGACTGCCCTTCCGGGCGCACGACAAGATCCGATCTGACATAGCCTTCCTTCTCGCTTCCCAAATATGAAAAAGACACCTGATACCAGGTGTAGTTGTCGCTTCCCGATGTTTCTTTGCTGATGGTCAGTGGGTGTCCCGATGACAGCTGGCAGACCACGTTGCCGTCGACCGGCGCCTGCCTTATCCTGACCCCCACCCCCTTTATGGAGGCGGAGCCTTCGGCGGGTCCGGTGTTATCGCTCACCGTTTTCCCCGTCGATGTTCCGGTATTTGTATTGGTACCGGTGGTCGATGCCGTGTTCGTCGAACCGGCATCGCTTCCCACTATTGTCTGCACTGTCTGTGTGACCTCTTTGACTTCCTTGGTCACTGTAACGTAATCTCTGGCTATGTAGCCGCTTACGCTCTTGCCCTGTACCGTAGCCTCGACCTTTACCCATTCCCTGTCGGGTGCCTTTTCCACCCCGACAAGCTTAAGCTCACATCCGGAGCTGACCGTTCCGACTATATCGCCGGCCGTACTCGCGCTGCTCCTGATCCTGACGTTCATCCCCTTCACGAGTCCCGATCCGGGTTCTATCGTTTTGGTGGATCCGCCCGATGATGAAGCGGTCGTTGACGTTGTTGTCGTTGATGTTGTAGCAGTTGTTGATGCCGTAGTCGCTGCAGCTGCTGACGCTGTCGTTTGTGGCGAAGATGTCTTATTAATAAGGTCGCTTCTCACGAACCCGGTCTGGTCACCCTTCTTGACCTGATACCATATCTGTCCGTCGCTTGCCTTTCCTTCGGCAAGGATCATAACACTCGATCCGTCATCAAGATAGGTAACGACTCCGGATTTAAGGGATGCGTCCTTCCTCATCCTGACGTATGTGCCTTTGACCGTTCCGGTACCGGTCGATGTCGATGCGGTCTTTGTCGTCGTTGTCTGCGCCGTGGACGTTGTCGTGCCCGCTGTGGTTGCCGTTGTCTGCGCCTGTGATTTTCCCGCAAGGGAATCGGCGACATTTACTTTCTTATCTGACTTCGTAACAAGATCGGAGCGGATGTAGCCGGTCGAAGTACCTACGGCCACCTTGTACCACGTCTTGCCGTCTTTGCCTTTTTCTTCACCGAGGATCGCGACTTCGTTGCCTGAGGAGACACAGAACGAAACGGCCGACTGCGCTGAAGCGGATGCTCTTACGAACCCGCTCTTGGCTTTGACCGTTCCGGATGATACGGTTGCACTGTATGCATTTACGGAGATCAAGACTGCCAGACTCTGTGACAAAAGAACCACAGAAAGCATCCCCGTGATAAAACGACGTTTCATAATATACCTATCCCCTTTAAGTATATTCTGACCCCTTATTAATTATTTATACGCAATCGACCTGGCAGGTCAATCGCGGTTCCCTCAGTAACAATAATACAATCCGGATTGATTTATGTCAACTACAATTTTCGAAAAAAGTGTCAGTTTAACCGCCTATTAACAAAATGTTCATAAATAGCAAAAGCAGGTGCATATTGCGACCTGCTTTATCCTATTTTTGTTATCAAATTAGGAGAATTTAGAATTTCTTAGTATAAAAAGTACCTTTCCCTGAGCCATGTTTTACTATATATCCCTCGTCCAAAAGCTTCTTCATCGCTGCTTCTACAGACTTTTCACTGATACTCGGGCATATATTTACTATCTCGCGCTTCGAAAATTTCCCAATTTTAGTATCAACAGAAGCCTTCACAATGTCATAAGCCTTGCTCTTTATAGTAATGACCTTCTTCTTTCCGGTCTCGGTTTCAGATATTACTATAGTATCGCTAATGATGTTTACCCTGCTTTCAAATTCCCGATAGCACGCAAGTATCACGCCAAGCATATACTTAACAAAGACTGTCGGATCATCTTCTTCCTCGTGCCAGCCGGATGATGAAGCTTCAAGTGCATCATAATAAGCATCCTTGGTTTTTTCGATATGCTTTTCAATACTTATATACTTTCCTACAAGACATCCGGATTTATATAACAGCAATAACGTAAGCAGTCGGCTCATCCTGCCGTTTCCATCATTGAACGGGTGGATGCAAAGAAAGTCATGCACAAAAACAGGAATAATAAGCAACGGATCAACCGTTGAATCTTCCATCATTGCGTTATAATTCTCACAGATCGCATCTATACACGGCTCAGTTTCATACGGCGCTACCGGTGTAAATCGGATCATTTCTGTTCCGTCTTCTTTTGTTTCCTTCAGGTAGTTTTGCGTGATCTTATATCTTCCACCATTTCCGGTTTCCGCATACTGCATCAAATCCCGATGCAACTGAAGTATTATATTTCCGTTAACCGGAACATACTCATAATTCTCATGAATGGTATTCAAAACATCCCTGTAACCGGCTATTTCTCTTTCATCGCGGTTTTGGGGCGTTGTTTTTTCCTTTGCTAATTGTCCGATTCTGGTGCTTGTTGTTATAATGCCCTCAATTCTATTGGATGATTCAATAGATTGGACTTTAGCAACCTCAACAAGTTTTTCCATTTCAACAGGTTTCTGCCTCAGAAACAGCTCCTGTTTACCTTTGTACTCATGTATCTGAGAAAGGTAATTCAAAATCTCATTATCCCAACGATATGTTTTATATTTTTTATAATCAAAATGTCTCATAATGCACCT
>JAFZRD010000199.1 GCA_017620055.1 Lachnospiraceae bacterium | reverse complement strand
TCGTCCGAGTTCTCGAAGACAGATTCCTTGCAAGGGATAGGTCCGAAGAGATACTTGATTTTCTTGATCATGCGATAAACACGAGGTGCCAGACATCATTTAAGATATCTGTTTCCTACAAGGCGAAGGAGGAACGCAAGAGCGTAATCCACGCGCGCGATAAGGTAACAGAGACCGTGAGAATGATAACGCTTAACACATCGGGAAAGAAGGACGACGGCGAGCCTCCCGAAACCGCGCAGAGTCCGGAAACGGAAGATACTTTTGTCACTTATTCCGACAAAGACACCGGTGAAGAGGAGATCTTCAACATATACAGTCACGGACCCGTGACGATAACATCGCATAAAGAGCCCGAGAAAGAGCCGGAGAAGGAAACAAAAGAGGTACCGGCAAAGAAGGAGATCAAAGAGGAGAAACCTGCGCGCCGGAAGAGCCGACAGTCTTCAAACCCGGATGTTGTCTTCGGAAAGGATTTTACCGAAGGTCCGATGAACATCGCCGATATAGACGGAGATATAGGGGAGGTCGTTATCCGCGGCGAGGTGTGCGATCTTCTGATCAGGGATACGCGGACCGGCAAGAAGATGGTCACGTTCGCCGTGACAGATTACACGGATACGATAGACGTCAAGCTCTTCCCCAAGGACGACCAGCAGGAGAGGCTGTTTGAGTATCTTAAGGAAGGTGTGTTCGTTCTCATAAAAGGAACGACCGGGATAGATAAGTTCGACGGAACGCTTTCGCTCGGTTATATAAACGGTATCAAAAAAACGCAGGACTTCAGGAAACACCGTACGGACAACTCAGCCGAGAAGCGTGTGGAACTCCACTGTCATACGAAGATGAGTGACATGGACGGAGTATCGAGCGTATCGGACATAATAAGATGTGCGGTCGACTGGGGTCACGAGGCGCTCGCGATAACCGATCACGGCGTAGTTCAGGCGTTCACCGATGCGTTCCATTATGTGAGGGATCCGAAGAACAATACCGGCGATTTCAAGGTCATATACGGAATGGAAGGTTATGTCGTCGATGACGAGACGGATGTTGCTGTATGCCCCGGGGAGCATACGACAGACGATACTTTCGTCGTGTTCGACCTTGAGACGACGGGTCTGTACCCGCGGGAGTGCGGGATAATCGAGATCGGTGCGGTCAAGATCGTTGCCGGCGAGATAAAGGAAAGATTCTCGACGTTCGTCAATCCGAAGGAACCGATCCCATACAGGATCAAAAACCTTACCGGGATAACGGACGAAATGGTCGCGGATGCACCGTTTGTAAACGATGCCCTGAACCAATTCAGGGAGTTTTGTGCCGATGCCGTGCTCGTTGCGCATAACGCGAAGTTTGACGTCGGATTCCTTAAGGCGAAGGAGGAGGCAGCGGGCATACACAGGGAATACAGTTTCCTCGACACGGTCGCTATGTCAAGGGTACTCGTTCCGGAGATCGCGAAGTTCGATCTTGACAGGCTGTGCAAGTTCTTCAAGGTGTCCCTTGAAAATCACCACCGCGCGGTCGATGACGCGGAAGCGACGGCACATGTGTTCAAAAAACTCCTGCAGAGGCTTGCGGATAAAGGTGTGACGACGCTTGCGGGACTCAATGAGCTTGCCGCATCTTCCGACGAGAAGATCCGCAAGATGTATTCGAACCATATTATCCTGCTCGCAGCAAATGAGACCGGACGGGTCAATCTGTACAGACTCGTCTCCCTTTCGCACTGCAGGTACTTCCATAACCAGGCCAAGATACCGAAGAGCCTTATAAGAAAATACCGTGAGGGTCTCCTGATCGGATCCGCCTGCGAACAGGGCGAACTCTATCAGGCTATACTCGACAGAAAGAGCGACGATGAGCTCCTCCGGATCGCATCGTTCTATGACTATCTTGAGATCCAGCCGAACGGGAACAACGAGTTCATGGTCAGGGAGGATCGCTTTGAGGATATAAAGAGCGCAAAGGATCTCGAGGATATAAACAGAAAGATAATCAAGATCGGCGAGATGCTTGATAAGCCGGTAGTGGCCACGTGTGACGTGCATTTCCTCAATCCCGAAGATGAGGTGTACAGACGTGTCCTTATGGCCGGAAAAGGCTTCAAGGATGCCGATATGCAGGCTCCGCTGTACCTTAGAACGACCGAAGAGATGCTTGCCGAATTCGCTTATCTCGGATACGACAAGGCGTATGAGGTCGTTGTCACGAACACCCGCAAGATCGCGGACATGATCGAGCGTATCGAGCCTGTGCGTCCTGATAAATGCCCTCCGGTCATCGAGAATTCGGATAAGATACTGACCGATATATGTTACAGACGGGCGCGCCAGATATACGGCGAAGAACTTCCGCCGCAGGTGGAGGCAAGGCTCGAGCGGGAACTCGGATCGATAATCAAGAACGGGTTCGCGGTGATGTATATCATCGCACAAAAGCTCGTGTGGAAATCGAACGAGGACGGATATCTTGTGGGTTCGCGAGGGTCCGTCGGATCGTCGTTTGTCGCGACGATGGCCGGTATAACCGAGGTCAATCCTCTGCCGCCCCACTATTACTGCAGTAGCTGCCATTTCGTTGATTTCGATTCACCGGAGGTAAAATCATATGCCGGGCGTGCCGGCTGCGATATGCCTAACCGGACGTGCCCCAACTGCGGGAAGCCGCTCAATAAGGACGGATTCGACATACCGTTCGAGACTTTCCTCGGGTTCAAGGGAGACAAGGAGCCCGATATCGACCTGAACTTCTCGGGAGAATACCAGTCGAAGGCGCATAAGTATACAGAGGTGATTTTCGGCGCGGGACAGACGTACCGTGCCGGAACGATCGGTACGCTCGCCGACAAGACCGCATACGGCTTCGTAAAGAAGTATTTCGAGGAGAGGGGCGTATCTAAGCGCAAATGCGAGATAGAGCGTCTGTCAAAGGGCTGTACCGGCGTAAGGCGTACCACGGGCCAGCATCCCGGCGGTATCATCGTGTTACCGCGAGGAGAGGATATTTATTCGTTCACTCCGATCCAGCATCCGGCCGATGACATGTCGGTCGATATAGTGACGACTCATTTCGATTACCATTCGATCGATCATAACCTGTTAAAACTCGATATTCTCGGGCACGATGATCCGACGATGATCAGGATGCTGCAGGATCTGACGGGGACGGATCCGACCGAGGTTGCGCTCGAC
>JAFZRD010000198.1 GCA_017620055.1 Lachnospiraceae bacterium | reverse complement strand
GCTGCGACATAATGATCGGTGACGTGATCGTCATATGCGGGCAGTCCAACATGGAATTTCCGATGGCGCGCGTGAGGGAGACTTATCCTCATGAATGGGACAGCCCCGGGGATGATCTTATCAGAACGTTCAAGGTCACCGAGAACGGCCTCTTCGGAAAGAGTATACCCGATGTCGAAACGGGACAATGGAAGAAATTTGCGGCTGATACTATCGATGAATATTCCGCTGTTGGATATTTTACGGCAAAGCATCTGCGACTCAAAGAGGATGTTGCCGTGGGTATCGTCGATCTGACTCTCGGTGGAGCTCCTATCGAGGCATTTATGAGTGAGGAATCCCTTGAGGGATTTGATGCGGCGCTTGCCGAGGCGGAAAAGTTCTCGGACGATACGTACAGGAAGAAGATCCTTTCGGACAACGAGACAAATGCGAACGAGTGGAAAAAGGCACTTGATAAGAACGATGCCGGGATCGGTAAATACGAGGACGGATCACAGATAATCGAAAAGGGACGCGAAGTCGTCTTTCCGGCTTTCTTCTCGGACACGGAATTGGCGGGGTATACGGGAAGCGTCTGGATAGCAAGAACTTTTTCGGTGCCGGATGAATATGCGGAAAAGAACGCGACGCTCTGGTTCGGAACGCTTGTGGACTTTGACAGTTGTTACATAAACGGCACGTTTGTAGGCATGACCGAATACACTTATCCTCCGAGAAGGTATCCGATACCGGAGGGCCTGATAGGACCCGGGGATAACACGATAGTGCTGCGCGTCGGGATCGAGAAGGGATTCGGAAGGATCACACCGGGCAAGATATACGGCATAGTTTACGGGGATGACATTACCCGTGTTACCGACGGCTTTAACGAAAGGCTTGAGGGGGCACAGTATATTGAATATCTCGGAGGAGTATGGAAATACCTTGCCGGGAATAAATGCGCTCCGACAAAGGATACCGTGTTCGTAAACTGGAAACCTACCGCGCTCTATAACGGGATGCTCGCACCTCTGTCGGGTCTTGCCGTCAAAGCGTTCGCCTATTATCAGGGTGAATCGAACTGTCAGAACAATCACGAGTATCCGGAGCTTACAAAGCGGTTCATCAAACAGCTTCGTGAGATGTGGGGAGAGGATCTTCCCTATATCTGCGTACAGCTTCCCGAATTCGACGCGAGGATGGAAGAGGTGTCGTATGACCACGGAGAGGCGTGGAGAGGCCTTATGGCGGCTCAGGAGTCATGCACCGGCCTTCCGGGATTTTACCTTGTCAGATCATTCGGTACCGGCGAACTCAATGACCTTCATCCGCAGCGCAAGGAACCTATAGGAGAAAAGATAGCCGGTGCTATAGCTTCGATCCGGTAAGATCATATATGAACAGACTCAGGGAATGGTTTGCAAACAGAAAGAACAGACCTGCAGCATGGCCGAAGAACATGGTCGTGCTGTATTTACTGTGCATAATCCTGCCGCTTCTCGTTACGGATACGATATTCTTCGCACTCCTTATCAACTCGGGAAGGAGTGACAGACAGTATTCCTACGAGAAATCGGCCGAGAACATCGCGTACCAGTTTGCGGGGATACTCGATGACGCATCCAATATCGTCATGAACGTCACGAAGAACGATGAGTTCGAGGAGTTCCTTGAGACAAATTACGAGAGTGACCTCGACTATTTCGAGGCTTACAACAGGGTGACGAACAACAAGTTCTTAAAGGCCCTGTGTTCGATCAACAATTCATCGGTCGAGTTATATACCGATAATCCCACGATCGTGAACGGAGGCGGTATATACAATCTCAACAGGGTGAGCGAATACGAATGGTACAAGGAGTTCTCCAAGTCGGGAAGGGAGACTGCGGTCAAGTTCTATTACGATAAGGACACGAGCCCGATATCCAAACCGCGAAGAAGGTTCCTGTTCATAAGGCGTATGAATTATTTTCCGAGAGGACGGTACAAGAAGATATGTATCGTTGCGATGGATTATGCGGTGCTGGCCCGCAGCATGGAGTCGGCGCTCGCAGGAACGGACGGATACATCGCAGACGGCGATAACGCATATGTGTTTACCGAAGGAAACAACAATGTATTCGAGAACTTCACCCCGGTGTCCGAGATCGACAGGCGTATAGGGTTTTCCAGGAACTTTGCGTATTCGGGCAATGATTTTGTCATTAACGTGTTTGAGGATCCCGGTTCGGGTCTTGATACGATCAGGAGAAACTGGCCTCTGTTTCTCGTAATGCTCATAGTAAATGCCCTGTTTCCGATCTTCTTTGCCAAACTGACACAGACCGTACAGCTCGGCAAGCTCAAGGAGCAGGAGATGGATATAGCAAGGCAGCAGGCGGAACTGCTGGCACTTCACTCACAGATCAATCCGCACTTTCTGTTCAACGCGCTTGAGAGTATCAGGATGCACAGTGTGATACGCGGTGAGAACGAGACGGCGGAAATGGTCGAGAAACTTGCGGTCATGGAACGTAAGAATGCCGACTGGAACGAGGACCATATCACGATAGAGAATGAGATGGACTTCGTTGATGCGTATTTAAAGCTCCAGCAGTACAGGTTCGGAGACCGGTTGTCGTATGAGATAGACGTTGCAAAGGAGTGCAGGAAGATACTCATACCGAGACTTACGATCGTCACGTTCGTGGAGAATTCGTGCGTTCACGGCATAGAGGGAAAATCAAGCCCCGGATGGATATTTGTCAGGGTATACAAAAAAGACGGTGACCTTTATATCGAGATCGAGGATACCGGTGAGGGCATAAGCGACAGCGATATGGAAATACTGCGCCGCAAGATGGAGGAGGCATCGATAGACGATCTCAAACAGAAGGGCAGGATAGGTGTCGTGAACGCGAGCCTCCGCCTCAAGATAGCGACAGACGGGAACGTTAAGTTCCTGCTCGAGTCGGAAGAAGGAATAGGTACTACGATAACAGTTATCATACCGAAGGAATATGTAGATGAGAAAAGTATTACTTGTTGATGATGAACCGTTCATACTTCAGGGACTCAAAGCTGTAGTTGACTGGAACGCGGAAGGGTTTGAGGTCGTTAAGACATGCGCGAACGGTCTTGAGGCATTCGGTTACCTTAAGGAGAACGCGGTCGATGTCATACTGGCTGATATCAAGATGCCCGAGATGACGGGGATAGAACTCCTCAAAAGGATAAGGGAGGAGAAGATAAGCGACGCCTTCTTTATCATACTGACCGGCTTCAAGGATTTTACGTATATACAGACCGCACTCCGTTATGACTGCATGGAATATATGTTAAAGCCTGTCGAGAAGACGGAACTCATAAGCGTCCTTCGCAAGATCGCAAGGAAATCGGATGAGCGTGATGAGGAGGAGGAGTCGAGGCAGTCGATGCAGCAGGCGTACCTTGCGAGAAACCTCATGGCACTCCTGTTCGCAAAGTTTGACGATGCAAACGTTACGTACGTCCGGGATCACCTTCATCTGTCCGACGAGATCAGGTATGTCGACATTGAGATGTCGGACTTTGCCGAGACGGCGGAGGAGCTTGAGGAAGGCGAGATGCGTGCGAGACAGAGGAAGGTCTACACGGCTGTCAGGGACTACCTTGCGGACGAGCGTGACCACTGTATATTTGATGTGTCGCATGACGAGAAGAGTTATGACATAGGCCTGATATACTGCGACTACTTCGCGTCGAAAAGAGGTATCGGCTTCGGTGATTTTCTCGAAGGGCTTAAAGCACATATCATAAACGAGACCGGCTATAACACGAACATATTTGTCGGAAAGAGCGTTGCGAGGATAGACCAGGTGTCAAGGTCATATACTTCGGCGTGCATGCTCAAATCACTCGAGGCGTTCAGAAGCCGCAAGAGCATATACTGTTACGATGACGAGGCTTCGTATGATACGAGCAATGTTGTGATACACAAGGACATAACCGATTCGCTCGTTAAAGCCATCGCGCAGGATGACCCGGCGGCGATAAGGACGACCGTGGACGCTTTCTATACCGAGCTTAATAAAAACGAGGCCGCGGAAACGAGAAGGCTCAATATCAATTATCTTCTCTTTACGCTCATACATATGGCAACCGAGCTTGATGCCGACCTCAATCAGGAGGAGATACTGCGTTTTATAGCCGAGCACTCGTCCGAGGAAGGAATACTTCGCGGGAGCAGTGTTCATATGGCAAGCTTCTGCTGCGATTATGCAAGGTACCTGACACAGCTTCGCAAAAATGTGTCGGGCGGAGTTCTTCTTGAGATCGAAAAAGAAGTGCGCGAACATTATTCCGAGAACCTTACGCTTCGCGATCTCGGGAAGAAGTATTTCGTCAACAGCTCATATCTCGGCCAGATGTTCCAGAAGAAGTACGGTCAGTCGTTCAAGGATTACCTGACCGCATACAGGATCGAGCAGGCCAAGGAAATGCTGCGGTCTTCCGACATGCGAATAGCCGAGATAGCCGAAAACGTGGGGTATAAGGACAGTGACTATTTCCTGAAGAAGTTCATAGAATCGAACGGATGTACCCCTTCAAAATACAGAAAGATGAATACCTGAAATTTATCGGGTGTTATTCTGAAATTTGTCGGGTGTTATGACCTGCCTGTTTCGAAATATAATGGATGCGTAGTTTTTTATTATATTTTCCTAAAGGGAGGTCAATATGAAAAAAAAGATCGTAGCTCTTTTAATGACAGCGGGCGTTGTTGCTTCAATGCTTGCCGGCTGTGGCGGATCCGCTGACGGCGGTGCTGCTCCCGCAGCTGATGCAGGTGCTGCCGCAACCGAAGACGCAGCCGATGAAGCTGATGAAGGCGGAGAAGCATCAGGTGATGTTGCCAACTTCACGATGTTCATCACGATGCCCGGTTCGGAGATCAATGACGACAACGAGATCGCTCAGATGATCGCTGACAAGTGGGGCGTAAAGGTTAAGGAAACATGGCTTACAGGCCAGACTGCTTCCGAAGCTACAGGTACTCTTATCGCAGGCGGCGAGTATCCCGACTTCATCGATTCCGATGAAATGAATCTTCTTGTTGATGCCGATGCACTCGTAGCACTTGACGATTATATCGACAAGTATCCCGAGTTCAGAGACAAATGGTTCACAAAGGAAGAGTGGGACAAGTTCCGTCAGCCCGACGGCCACATCTACTGGATCAATCCTTTCGGTAACACAAAGGGTGAGACCAAGCAGACAACTCACAATGACGAAGCATTCTGGATCCAGGTCCGCGTTCTTGAGTGGGCAGGATAT
The DNA here is from genome assembly GCA_017620055.1 of Lachnospiraceae bacterium. Next base: position 364 of record JAFZRD010000198.1, on the reverse strand, counting down.
CCCGAGATCCATACAATGGATCAGTACTTCGATCTTCTTGAGAAGTATATCGCCGAGAATCCCAAGATGGAAGACGGAACAGAGAATATCGCTTACACGATCCTCTGCGAAGACTGGAGATATTTCTGTCTTGAAAATGCAGGACAGTTCCTTGCAGGATATCCCAATGACGGTTCTGTCATCGTAAACAAGAAGACGATGACGATCGAGGACTACAACACAAGCGAAGATACGATCCAGTACTTCAAGAAGCTCAACGAAGAGTACAACAAGGGCTTTGTAGATCCCGAATCATTCACACAGACATATGACGAATACATCGCTAAGCTTTCAACAGGCCGCGTTCTCGGTATGGTTGACCAGT
>JAFZRD010000197.1 GCA_017620055.1 Lachnospiraceae bacterium | reverse complement strand
GTTAACCTGGCAACCATAAACCTGATCAACGTATGAAAGATATGTGTTAGCATCGTCAGCGTTCATAGCTGTGTCGCCGAAGAGAACGTATGACTTAGCATTTGCACAGATCTCAGATACAGCCTGTGTAAGACCGTTTACAGAGCTTGTGTCACCGTAAGGTGTCCATGCAGGAAGTCCGCATCCGTCAAGATATCCGTAATGGCAGATGAGCTTACCGAGTTCGCATGCATAGTCAGCTGCTGCTGCTGCGTTAGCTGAAGAAGCTGCTACGGCAAGAGTATCTGAAGGACCACCGATGAGCTGGCCGAGAGAAGCCTTGTCAGCATTGATAACAGGGAACTCTGAAACCTTAACCTTCGGGAAGAACTCAGCGTTGTTAGCGAAGTCTGCGCAGTTCCATGTACCGTTCATGTAGAATGCATACTTGCCAGCCATGAAGTTAGCCTTAACTTCGTCGTTTGTAAGACCTGCACCTGAAGGATCGAAGTAACCGTTGTTAACAAGACCCTGGAATGTATCAACTGCAGCACCTACATCAGGATTATTCCATGTAGCTCTGCCAAGGAAGATGTCGTTAAGAGTATCAGCGCCAACGCTCTTCTCGATAACTGACTCAAGGTACTCTGTTACACACCATGTCTCCTTACCTGCACAACCGAAAGGAATGATGTTCTTAGCCTTAAGGGCATCACAGCACTTAATGAAGTCTTCGTATGTTCCGGGAACCTCATCGTATCCTGCTTCCTTAAGAAGATCCATGTTAGCGAAGAGACCAACGATGTTCATTGTTGTGGGAACACCGTAGTGCTTGCCGTCGTATGTTGTGTTACCAAGCATAACTTCGGGAAGCTCGTCCTTGTACTTAGCAAGAGCATCGTCTAAGCAGTAAACCTTGCCTGCTGAAACGAAATCGCCAAGGAATGCGCATGACCATGTGAAGAAGATGTCGGGCATCTCATCAGCGGAAACTGCAGCTTTGATCTTTGTCTTGTAAGACTGGTTCTCAAATGCTTCCCAGTTAAGTGTTACGTTGGGATGATTAGCCTGCATTTCCTTGATAGCTTCTTCGTAAGCGTGACGGTTAGAGTCACTCTCTGTAGCGATACACCACATCTCAAGTGTGATCGCCTCATCACCTGCGGGAGCTTCAGCTGTCTCTTCAGCTGCGGGCTCTGCTGCAGGTTCTTCTGCTGCTGCGGGCTCTGCTGCGGGTTCAGCGGGAGCTGCGGGAGCTGCTGCGCCACCGCAGGCAACGAGTGAAAGAGCCATTGCGCCTGCCAACAACATTGAAACTACACGTTTCATTTTCATAATAAATGTACCTCCTTTGATCTTAGCCCGGCAGCACTATGCCACCGGATCTATCAAAAGCGCTCTCGCGCATTTGACCTTTACTTCGTCTTGACCATCGGCCACGGATAATCGATCGTCAGCCGGTCCCCGTCAAGTTCATAGTACAGGATCGTATCTTCCATCGGCTCGTCGTACATGAGCTTTATCGTCTTATCATTATCATCAACAATGAAATGTCCGTAGAAGATATTGTCCTCGGTAAAAGTTCCCTTCTCGGTGAACTGATATGATGATCTCTCGTTATCGTCGAACCATACACCTACAACACTGTCCGGATGACCATCTCCCTTGAAATTGTAGCCTTTCTTCTCATAGAGGATCATCTTGTCCTCATCCTTGTCGTCGGGAATGTAGCGCATCTGCACTTCGCTTCCGTCGGAACCTTTAAGTGTTATAAATGAGGAATCTTGTGTATATGTATAATTGCTACCTTTGTAGACGGCTTCTCCGTTATCCGAAAGAGATAAAATCTCTGTTTCCGGTTCATGAATGTACGCCCAGCTGACAGCGTTACTGCCGCATGCCGTAAGCGCAAATGCCGATAATACAAGGCTTGTCAGAACTGCTGCTGTCTTTCTGTCCATATCAGCCCGGTAATGGGAACTTTGTCCAATCCTTTTCGAAAATATAGGAATAATTTATCACATTTGACGGAACTTATCTTGCAAATAATTGTTTTTTAGTTCTCAATTATTGCTATTTTGCGTCACTATGTTTATTTTTCCTATTTCATGACAATATTGACGATCTTGCCCGGAACGTAGATCTCTTTGACAATGTTGCCGGTAAGCTTGTCGGCGATGGCTTCCTTTGCCTTGGCTATGGCGGAATCCTTCTGCTCGTCCTTGTCGATCATTATCGTTGCTTTGAGCTTTCCGTTTATCTGGACAGCTATCTCGATCGTCTGGTCGATCGTCTTGGCCTCGTCATATTCGGGCCAAGGAGCCGTTGCAACAAAGCCTTCCTGTCCGAGGCTCTCCCACAGTTCCTCACATATATGAGGTGCGAAAGGCGCCAGGAGCTTGATGAACACGCACAGATCATCTTTGTTGATGGATCCGTTAGCGGTAACTTCGTTCATAAATGTCATCATGGCTGCGATCGCCGTATTGAACTTCATCTGCTCGATATCTTCGGAAACCTTCCTGATCATCTTGTGAAGGCTCGATTCGAGTGATGTATCGCCGCTCTTTACATCGACAAGGTCGGTAAGCTGCGAGAATCTGTCTATGAATCTCTTACATCCCTTAACACCGTTCTCACTCCACGGCGTTGCAGCACCGTAATCGCCCATGAAGAGAACGTACAGGCGAAGCGTGTCAGCACCATAATCTTTAACAATATCCATAGGATCGACGACATTTCCTTTACTCTTACTCATCTTGTCGCCGTCGGAACCGAGTATAAGGCCCTGATAAGAACGCTTAGCATAGGGTTCCGGAGTGTTTACGATCCCGTTATCATAAAGGAATCTGTGCCAGAACCGCGAGTAAATAAGGTGCCTTGTAACGTGCTCCATTCCGCCGTTGTACCAGTCAACCGGCATCCAGTATTTAAGCTTCTCGGGATCCGCGAGTGCCTTGTCGTTCTTGGGATCGCAGAACCTTAAGAAATACCATGATGACCCGGCCCACTGAGGCATTGTATCCGTCTCTCGCTTGGCGTCGCCGCCGCACTTAGGGCACTTGCAGTTCACAAACGAAGGGATTTTCGCCAAAGGCGAGTTGCCGTCTTCTCCGGGCTCGAAGTTCTCGACATCGGGAAGAGTGAGCGGAAGCTCCTCATAAGGAACAGTAACGACACCGCACTTATTGCAGTGAATGAGGGGGATAGGCTCGCCCCAGTATCTCTGGCGGTTGAACGCCCAGTCCTTCATCTTGTACTGTACGCCCTTTTTGCCTATGCCTTTTTCGGTCAGGAATTCGAGCATCCTGGCGATAGAATCTTTCTTGTTCGTGAATCCGTTGAGAAAATCGGAATTGACCATGTTTCCGTCGCCGGTATATGCCTCGGTAGCGATATCGCCACCCTGGATGACTTCGATTATATCAACGCCGAACTTCTTCGCGAATTCCCAGTCACGCTGGTCGTGAGCCGGAACTGCCATGATCGCGCCGGTACCGTAACCCATCATTACGTAGTCGGCGATGAATATCGGTATCTCTTTGCCGTTTACAGGATTGACCGCGCTGATGCCGTTAAGCTTTACACCGGTCTTGTCTTTGACGAGCTGTGTACGCTCGAATTCGGTCTTCTTCGCGCATTCCTCGCGGTACTTTGCCACCTCATCGAAGTTTGCGAGCTTATCCTTATACTTGTCGATAAGAGGATGCTCGGGCGCTATTACCATGAACGTGACGCCGAAGAGCGTGTCAGGTCTCGTCGTGTATATCTCAAGCTTCTCATCGATACCCTTGAGGGTAAAATCAACGAATGCACCTTCGCTCCTGCCGATCCAGTTCACTTCCTGCTGCTTTACATTTTCGGGAAAATCAACCGTATCCAGTCCTTCGAGGAGCTTGTCGGCGTAATCGGTTATGCGAAGATACCAGACGCTCTTCTCTTTCTGTACGACATCGCTGTGGCAGACATCGCATTTGCCGCCCTGCGAATCCTCGTTGGAGAGAACCACTTTACAATGCGGGCAGTAATTGACGAGCGTGTTTGCGCGGAAAACGAGGCCCTTCTCGAAGAGCTTTAAGAATATCCACTGTGTCCACTTGTAATAATCGGGATTGCTCGTTGCAAGATTGCGGTCCCAGTCGAACGAGTAACCGACGGTCTTGAGCTGCTCGGTGAAGTGCTCTATATTCTTCTGCGTGATCACCGCGGGATGCGTGCCTGTCTTGATCGCGTAGTTCTCCGCGGGCAGTCCGAACGAATCGAAGCCCATAGGGAACAGGACGTTATATCCCTGCATGCGTCGCTTTCTCGCGATTACCTCCACGCTTGAATATGCCTTGATATGTCCGACATGCATTCCGGCTCCCGAAGGATACGGAAACTCGACAAGGCCGTAGAACTTCGGCTTCTTGCTGTAATCCTCGGCCTTGAAGATGCCGGCCTCGTCCCATTTCGCCTGCCATTTCTTCTCCACCTGTTCGTGGTCGTAGTACTTACCCATCTTTCATTCTCCTCTAAATGTATTATTTCTGCTGCGTGTTAAACAATTTCACCCAAATAGTAGAATCCCTTACACTCCGTCAGCTTCACATCCACGATCTTCCCGATGAGTGAAGCATCACCCGGGAAGTGAACGTTCAGGTTATTGGACAGCCGCCCCGTAACTAGCGATGCATCCTGTCTGTTGATGTCCTCAACGAGAACATCTAAGACATTTCCGGTAAGAAGTGCCGCGCGCTTTGTGCTCGTCTCCTGAACCTTGGCCAGCGCCCTGTCGAAGTTGCGCTTTACGACATCCTCCGGCACCTGGTTGGGCATCGATGCGGCCGGCGTACCGGTGCGCTTAGAGTATATGAACGTGAACGCTCCGTCAAATCCGACCTTTTCAATGACATCTATTGTATCATCAATATCCTCATCTGTCTCGCCGGGATATCCGATTATCACATCAGTCGTTATCGCTATGCCGGGAACACGCTCCCTTATCTTAAGCGCCAGGTCGATATACTGCTCTTTCGTATAATGCCTGTTCATCGACGCAAGGAGGCGCGAAGACCCCGATTGGAGCGGCAGATGTATATGTCTGCATATCTTCGGTGTATCCGCGATTACATCTATCAGTTCATCCGACAGATCCTTCGGATGACTCGTCATGAACCTGATGCGCTCTATTCCTTCGATCTCTGAAACCTTCCGAAGAAGCTGCGCAAAAGTGATCTTCTCGTCAAGTCCCTTACCGTACGAATTGACATTCTGTCCGAGAAGCATGACCTCTTTGACACCGTCGGCCGCAAGTTTTGTGATCTCACCGAGTATATCTTCGCTTGTTCTGCTCCTCTCGCGTCCTCTTACATAAGGCACGATGCAGTAACTGCAGAAGTTATTGCATCCGAACATGATGTTCACACCCGACTTGAAAGCGTAATTGCGCCTTACCGGGATATCCTCGACTATCATGTCCGTATCGTCCCAGACCTCGGTGACCGTGCCGGCCTTTCCGTTCGTCGTCTCACGTGTCAGGACCATTACGAGAAGCCTTGCAAAATCAAACACATTATGCGTTCCGAACACGAGATCCACAAACCTGTAGCTTGTGAGAATCTTCTGTCTCGCACTTTCTTCCTGCGCCAGGCATCCGCATACTCCGATCAGCATGTCGGGGCGCTTCTTCTTGACGGCACCTATACTCCCCAGATGCCCGAAGAATTTCTGGTTTGCGTTGTCCCTGACCGTGCATGTATTGTATATAACGATGTCAGCAGACAGTTCATCTTCTTTGCGGACAAATCCGCATTCCTCGAGAACACCGACAAGCTTCTCTGAATCCCTCGCATTCATCTGGCATCCGAACGTAGTGACATGGTACGTCAGATCCCTTCCGGCCGATCGAGACCGCTCAGCAACAAGTTCGCGTGCGATCTCAACACACTTTCCGATCCTTGCGAGTTCCTCTTCGCTGTTATTCGGTTCTGTATTGATAACGTCCGTTATTGTATCTGTCATATAACTGAATCTGTGTTTTTATTCTCTTGTGATCACTCTGGTCTCGGTTATCACCGCGTCAACGGGCCTGTCACCTTCATCTGTCTCGATATCATCGACGATCTGCATGTCATATGCCAGCCCGATGACCTTCTTCGGGCAGTTAAGCCGCAGGTATCTGTCGTAAAACGCCCTGCCGTATCCGATCCTGTTGCATTTTCCGTCAAAAGCAACGCCCGGCGTTATGCATATATCCGCACGCCCTTCAAACTTTAAAGCAGAACTCTCCGGATCAGGCTCCTGTATCCCTTTGTAACCTTCCCTCATCTGAGACATATCCGTTATCTCATAAAAGGTCATGACAGGTTCTCCGTCTACGATTGCGGAAACGGGATAAGCTACCGTTTTTTCGTCGCGGCGTGCCCTGTCAAATATCATATCCGTATCGACTTCATTGTTATACGCCTTATACAGAAGTATAGTCGAAGCATTCGCGTAATCATCCGAATCAATAAACGTGGCACATATCTTCTCCGAAGCGGCTGCGCATTCACCGGCGGACATCGCCCGCCGCCCGGCAAGGATCTCTTTTCTTATCGTGCCCTTATCCGGCATCAGATCTCACCCTTTATTCGCATATCAACGAAATCCGACAGGCAGAAATCATTGTTCTCGTTCGCCACAAAAAGCGTACCGTAGTTCCTGCCTTCGACTATCTTGTGGATAACCGATACGTCACTGCCGTTTGCGATCACCATGTCGGCACCTGAATACGTTGCGACAGTGGCCGCATTTATCTTGGCGTTCATTCCGCCACGTCCTATCCCTGAACCCGTCGTTGACTTTGCCATCTCCCTGTATCTGTCATCAAGTTCTTCGATGATCGGGATCAGCCTTGCGTCTTTGTTCGTATGCGGATCGTCGGTATACATCCCGTCAATATCCGACAGCAGTATCAGAAGATCGGCACCCGTAAGCGCAGTTACGACCGACGCAAGAAAATCATTGTCTCCGAACGTATCCTCCACTTCGTGTGTTGCGACCGTATCGTTCTCATTAACAACCGGAATGACACCGAGTTCCAGAAGCTTAGTAAATGTATTCTGCGCATTGATACGGCTCGAATCTTCGGTCATCGTATGCATCGTCAACAGGATCTGTGCCGTCAGATGATTGTACTCCGCAAAGAGC
>JAFZRD010000028.1 GCA_017620055.1 Lachnospiraceae bacterium | reverse complement strand
TCAGGAATAATGGGTTTTATAAACTGGATTAAAGAAGTATTCGGATTCGGCGATGACGATTTCGATGACATAGAGCTTAACTTCACGTCGGAGTCGGCGGAGTCCCTGATGCAGTCTCTTGCAAACGTGTCCAAGAAGAGACGCACGCTCAACATGAACGACAAGGCCCAGAGGGAGCAGTACGTCAGGGAGTACTGTGATATGATGGCCGTCGCTTCGAAGGATGTTGAGGCGCAGAAAGTCGAATACCAGCAGGTGACCGAACGCCTTGCGGACCTGGAGGAGATAGACAAACTTCCCGTGACGGACAAGAGCCAGGTCAGGATAAGGGCGAACAAGATCATCAAGATCGAGCAGGAAGACTCCAATTACACGAGACCCGCCAAGAAGATAACCGAGGCACAGTACCGCGACATGGAACGCCTCTCACCCGACATCCCTGAAATTCTCGCGAAGATGAAAGAAGATGAGGAATACCAGATGCGGGTGCGTCGTGACCTGAACCTCCTCGAAGGCGAAAAGGGCGCGGTCGCTTATCAGCGAAAAGAGGAAAGAGGAAAGGCACGTACGGCCAAGAACATTGCGTTCACTTCTATTTTCGCTGCCGTGATGGCAGCGGCACTCATGTTCGTGTTAAACCAGGCGATGCACGTTAAGGTCGATCTCGGATGGATCATTCTTGCGGGTGCTTTTGCGGTCGCACTAACCGCTTCGTTCGTTATGTACCAGAATGCGCAGAGCGGGATAGCAAGCGCCAACAGAAAACTGTCCAAGGCGATAAGCGTCCAGAATACGGTCAAGATCAAGTATGTCAACATCACGAACGTGCTTGATTACAATTACGCGAAGTACAAGGTCATGAACTCATATGAGCTTGCGTACATATGGGAGAAATACAAAGAGGAAAAAGAAGCCAGGGAGCATGATTCCGATATCAGCGAACGGCTTGAGGAAGCAAGGTCGGATCTGTACAGGATACTGAAGCATTACCACATCAACGATCCTTCCGTCTGGGTTTATCAGCCCGGTGTGCTCGTGTATGATGAGGAGGCAAAGGACATAAGAAAGCAGCTCATCGTGCAGCGCCAGCGCCTGAAGAAGGGGATCGATTTTGAAATGTACAACCTCGAGACCGCCAAGAAAGAACTTGAAGGTCTTGTCAGGGAATATCCGAAGTATGCCGAGGATATTATTGAGATCGTCGGCGAATACGAGTAAGGAAACAGCGTCACATGAACTATAAAAAGGGCGAAAATCACATAGCCGAGTATCTTCTGCCTGCGCTCATCGCGGGCGCTCTTTTTATGGTCATTCTGGCGCTCAACGGTCTGTGGCCCTTCGGAAGGGAAACGATAGATTACTATGATATGGCCCAGTGGTCGGACCTGTTCTATTACCATAATTACGATGAGCTTCGCGGTGCCAAATCACTTGTGTACGACTGGTATCTTAATCTCGGAAGACAGATCCCGGGACTTAGTGAGCCATCTCTTTTTGATCTTCTGATGTATCTCGTTCCGAGAAGATATTTTCTGGAATGTTCGTCGCTCCTGCTTTGTTTCAAGATCATGGCGGCGGCTTTTTTTATGGGGATATTCGTAAGGTATATAAACAAAGACCTCCCATATGTCTTCAGAGTGATACTGTCCGCGGGATACGGACTGTGCGGGTTTGTCATGACAAACTACACGGTGCCTCAGTGGATAGATATGGCAGCTCTTGTCCCGCTCGTTCTCATGTTCTCGCAGAAGGCACTTCGTGAGGGCAGGTTTGTGGGACTGTCCGTCACTACTTTTCTCATAATGATCGATGATTATTATTTCGGGGTTCAGATGATGATGTTCGTCTTCCTTACGGGAGGAGCATACTGCACTTATCTTTTCTTTTCGGGAAGGAAAAAGGAGCTTGCGGAGGATCTGTTTGTGCGCCGGCTCCTTCTCGGGATCGTACTGGGACTCGGACTGTCGTCATTCTCATGGATACCCGACGTTGCATTTAACGCGACAAGCGCAAGGTTCGGAAACGGTACTTCCGGGAACGGTATCATCGGAAGTTATTTCGAACTTCTCTCAAATACAACACCCGCATATCTGTCGAGATGGTTCTCGCTTCTGGGACTGTCATTCCCCGCGGCACTTACCGCTTCGGGACTTATCGACAGGGCCGGCCGGAAAGAGTGGAAGAATGTGATCTTCCGGCTGTCACTCATATTCATGATAACCGCGCAGCTCGTTCTCGAGAGTGTTCATCTGCTCCTTCATTTCGGATCGTACGTCGATTATCCGGTCAGAAACGGATTCATGATCTGGTGCATCATGGCGGGACTGGCCGCGTGCTCGTACCCGGGTGCGGATGAGAGCGGGGATGATAAAAGGCCGCATCTTTCCAGAATCGCCTGCGGGATCATAGCGACCGCTGTCGCAGCGGCTGCATTTAAGATATGGTATTCGCATAATGCCGGGATATCGGACCACACGGTATTTCTTATAAGCATGTCGTTAATGACGATACTTGCATTTATTCATCTTGTTCTTATAAGGACCGTCGAAGGAAAGCACAGAAGCTTCTGCCCGTATCTGTGGATGGCGGAGGTGCTCATCTTCGGTATCATAATGATCGGGAAGCCGCTCTATGATACGCCGTACGGGCACGATCCCGAACAGGAAGGCGAGTACATAAGAATATCGGACCAGCTTACGGAAAAGTTTGCCGGCAATCTTACAACGGGAAAGACGGCTGCGACACGAAGGATCAAGAATCCGGATACATCCCTTAACGCCAACTACGGACTTATCATGCAGCGAGAGACTCTGTCCGGATGGACCAACCTTGCGACGGG
>JAFZRD010000196.1 GCA_017620055.1 Lachnospiraceae bacterium | reverse complement strand
GGGTGCTCAATTATCTCGGAGGTCCCGAGGATAACGAGGAAGACAGGGAGAGATACAGGGCATTCTGTGACTGCCTGTCGGCTCATGGGATCCGCGTCGAGAAGAAGAGAGTCCTTCACAAGAATTTCCTTAAGGCTCAGGGAAGAGAAGCCTACAGTGATTGGAAGAAATGGGGCGTCAACATGGCGGATGCCGTGATATGCGCCAATGATTACATGGCTCTCGGATACGTTGAAGAGGCGGAAAAGGATGGCATCCAGATCCCCGATTACATGAAGGTTACGGGATTTGATGATATTGAAGACGCCGGAAAATCATCCCCTTCCATAACTACTGTCAACAGGAACTGGAAACAGCTCGGATACGAATCCCTTGATGCTCTTATAGAGGCGCTCAACGGAAATACGGAATTTGATACACGGTTTATTGAAGGTTATGTATGTTTTAACGAAAGCTGCGGCTGTGACCTTACAAGAGATATAAGAGCCGATTATATCAAGATGCTTCGCAAGTCCAAGAAGGATATGGCGAACATGACCATCCATACGAATCTGAGGCAGATCCTCCTGTCCAGCAAATCGATAGAGGAATTCCGGGAAGCGATGGCCAGGTGCAACGCCAAGCTTGATATAGAAGATGTTGCGGTATGTTTAAGTGAATCATTCTTTGAAGGAGATGTTGACAGAGAGAAGACAGGATATGACGAGAACATCACGATCCTCTCTGCGGGCGGAAGATATGAAACAAAGAGATCCGAGTAGTTATATCCTTCAGAGTGGAAAGATAAATACAAGATACTGATTTTCTCATCACTTCGAAATAACGTACAGACATACGGATATTCGGTCGTTCCTTATCATAAGGAATTCTTCTCAAGGATAAGACACCGGCTGTTTGTGGAGACCATGTCTCTGTCTTTGGAAAAACTCAATCAGAGGATCGCGATCGAAAGATCGAGATAATTATATTTTGAAAGGTGGAAATATATTATGAAAAAGAGGAATTCGGCTGTCATCGCCGGAATTATCTTTGTGTTGATGGTAGTGATCATCTGTATCGTCAATGCATCAGCAGATGGAGCTTATGCGTTCGCAGGGACTTTCTGGGCGCTCGTACCTCCGCTTGTAGCGATAATCCTGGCACTTGTTACAAAAGAAGCTTATTCTTCACTGTTTGTCGGAGTAGTTCTGGGAGCGCTCATGGCTTCTTCCGTTTCGTTCACGGGAACCGTGGATATGATCACGGTAGACGGACTGTCAACGGCGGTTGCCGATAACGCAGGCATACTGATCTTTCTCGTGATACTCGGTATCATCGTTGCACTCATCAACAAGTCGGGTGCATCAAGGGCGTTCGGACAGTGGGCATCGAAGAACATCAAGACCAAGGTCGGAGCGAGCCTTGCAACATTTGCGCTCGGAGTTCTGATCTTCATAGATGACTATTTTAACTGTCTGACAGTCGGTTCCGTAATGTCACCGATAACCGATTCGAAGAAGATGTCGAGAGCAAAGCTTGCATATCTCATAGATGCTACGGCAGCACCGGTATGTATGATCGCTCCGGTATCATCATGGGCCGCAGCGGTCAGCGGATGTGTAACGAGCGATAATTATTCGGGCATAGAACTGTTCGTAAGAGCGATCCCTTATAATTTCTATTCGATACTGACTTTTGTATTTATCATCACGATATCGATCCTCGGATTTGATTACGGCAAGATGAGGAAGTTCGAGGAAAAGGCTGAGCTTACAGGCGATCTCGGAGTGATGGATCTTAGCGAGGATGAAGAGTTCGAACTGAAAAAAGAAGGTCCCGATGTTACACATAAGGGAAAACTCTTCGATCTTATCATTCCTGTCATAATACTTATAATCTTCTGTGTATGGGGACTTCTGTACAACGGATTTTCGGCTATCGGAGAAGGCAGCGTCATCGATGCATTCTCAGAGACAGACGCATATGTCGGACTTCCATGGGGAAGTATCATAGCTCTTGTGATAGTCATTATATACATGCTTGTACGTAAGGTTGTTACTTTTGAGGAAGCTATGGAGTGCATACCCAATGGATTTTGCGCAATGGTTCCCGCTATCACGATACTGACACTTGCAACAGCACTTAAGAACATGACAGGTATGCTCGAGGCAAAAGAATTTGTAGCGGAAGCGATGGCAAACGCAGAAGGACTTCAGTGGGCACTGCCTGCGATCGTTTTTGTAGTTGCATGCCTTGTATCTTTTGCAACCGGAACAAGCTGGGGAACATTCGGAATCCTGATCCCGATCGTATCGGCGATCTTCCCGGAATCAAGCCCGCTTTTCTTTGTAGGTATTTCAGCTTGTCTTGCAGGTGCTGTCTGCGGAGACCACTGCTCACCTATATCGGATACGACGATCATGTCGTCTGCGGGTGCGCACTGCAATCATATCAACCATGTTGAGACGCAGCTGCCTTATGCAATATCGGTAGCAGGCCTGTCCTTCGTATGTTATGTACTGGCAGGACTCTTTGAGACGGTAGGACTTACCTGGCTGTCGCTTCCGATAGGCGTGGTACTTACGATAGCATTCCTGTTCTTCATGAAAAAGAAGACAGTTAAATAATGGGCTGCAAGAAGTAGAGGATAGAATATGTTTAAGAGAAAATGGTATGAATGGATACTGACCATAGCGTTCTTTGCCATGGCGGGACTGTGTGTATTGTGGGATCGCGATCAGGGAATGGTCACGCTCGCGATAAACGGCGCACTTTTTCTCATCGTTGCCGTGATATTTCTGGCGGCTGATTTTGGCAGCTTTGCGCCGATGAATTCCATCATCAAAGAACTGAAAAAGGCTACAGAGAAGATCCGTTCTGATGCCATGAACTCGCATTCATATTTGTGGGAGCCATACTCATCAAGTGAGGTCAAGCTGTTTAAAAACAGTAAGCTCGACCAGCTTTTCACTGATTTTGTATTTGAGCTCAATCGCGAGGACAATGCGGAAAAAGCGTATTACCGTCCGAGCATAGATGACTATATCAACATGGATATCGTTGATACGACGATGCACCGCAACGAACTGAACCAGGTTCCCGGAATGCTGACCGGACTCGGAATACTCGGGACGTTCATAGGTCTGTCCATAGGGTTGCAGCATTTTAATGCGACCGGATCGACGGCAGCCATGACAAAGGGTATAGAAGGTCTTATGGGCGGTATCAAGGTAGCGTTCCATACGTCTATCTTCGGGCTTGTATTTTCTCTTGTGTTCAATGCGGTATATAAGAGAAAACTGTTCGAAGGAG
>JAFZRD010000195.1 GCA_017620055.1 Lachnospiraceae bacterium | reverse complement strand
CTTTATCGATCGCCTCGCATGGCTTACAGTTTTGCAATTCTATCCACGGCCTCGCGTGTGTTCTCGTGGCTTCCGAACGCAGTAAGCCTGAAGTATCCTTCGCCGCACGAGCCGAATCCGACTCCGGGCGTCCCGACAACGTTTGCCGTTGAAAGCAGATTATCGAAGAACTCCCAGCTCGTCATGCCGTCAGGTGTCGCAAGCCATATGTACGGTGAATCCACACCGCCGTATACAGTATATCCCGCACTCTTAAGACCTGACAATATATACTTTGCATTTTCCATGTAATAATCAACGAGTCCCTGTATCTCGCGCTTCCCTTCGGGCGAATACACCGCCTCGCCCGCACGCTGGACGATATACGGAGCACCGTTATACTTGGTCGCGTGTCTTCTCGCCCACAGCGCATTGAGAGATACCCCTCCGCGCACTAAAGCTTTCGGAACGACCGCGTATCCGAGACGAAGTCCGGTAAATCCCGCATTCTTGGAAAAAGAATGCAGTTCTATAGCGCACTCTTTCGCGCCGCTGCATTCATATATCGAATGTGGCACGTTATCGCTTGAGATATATGCCTCGTACGCAGCATCGAATATTATAACCGATCCTTCCTTATTGGCATAGTCGACCCACTCCTGGAGCTCGTCCTTCGTGATCGTGGCACCGGTAGGGTTATTGGGAAAGCACAGGTATATGATATCCGCTGACTCCTTCGGGATCTGCGGTCTGAATCCGTTATCGCCGGTACACGGCATGTATATTACGTTACTGTATGTGCCGCTTTCTTTTACATAGTCACCGGCACGTCCCGCCATAACATTTGAATCGACATACACGGGATAAACGGGATCGCACACGGCGATACGGTTGGATACGTCAAATATCTCCTGTATGTTTCCCGAGTCGGGCTTTGCCCCGTCGGACACGAATATCTCATCTTCTTCTATATCGCATCCCCTTGCCCTGTAATCATTGTCACAGACAGCCTTACGGAGAAAATCATACCCGAGGTCCGGTGCATACCCGCGAAATGTTTTTTCATCCGCCATCTCGTCAACGGAATCATGAAGCGCCTTTATTATTGAAGGTGTCAGCGGTCTTGTGACGTCGCCGATACCGAGGCGTATGATTTTCGCATCGGGATGCGATGCGGAGTATTCCCCGACCTTCTTCGCTATCGTCGAGAACAGATAGCTTCCCTGAAGTTTCTGATAATTGTCATTGATCCTGATCATTTTGTCACCTCAAACATGATATTGATTCTCTACTCAGAGTTCAGCGCCAGTATCATCCGGGCCGTTTCGGTAAGTGTCCGGCCCATATCCATGCTGTTCTTCTGGAGATACCTGTATGCTTCCGGTTCGGTCATGTTGTTCCTGTTCATCAGAAGAAGCTTGGCCGTATCTATAGTCTGCTTGTCACTGCCGCTCCGCTCCGGCGGACGTTTCCCTGTCCGTCTGTATCCGTCCGGTGCGAGCATCCGGATACTGTTTATCAGATCCATCTGTTTGAACGGCATCTGAAGGATGATTATATTGCTTGAGAATAGTTCGGTGTTGACATCCTTTGACAGCAGCAGCATGTTCACGCTTGCCGGAAGATAATCATACAGTTCCTCGTATCCCATATCCCGGAGTTTTCTCGTGCAGACCACAAGACTGATGTCCATGTCTTCGATCTTTCTGAGCACTTCGGAACCTGTGTCGCAAATGAACACTTCTTCCCAGATATCACTGTGCTTGATTATCCCCGCTATCCGATCCGAGTCATCATGTTTGGGCATTGCTACTATTATCGCGCCCATATGTTCTCCTCGTCCGATGCGTTCCTATACTCTTGTCAGATAATTATCAAGCTCCCACTGTGTCACGCAACCTATGAAATCTCTCCACTCGTCGCGTTTGATCTTTATGAATATATCCGTGAACTCTTTGCCGAGTGCTCCGGTTATGACGTCGTCCTTTGCAAGCTCGACAAGCGCTTCCTTGAGATCCTCGGGAAGCGGCTCTGCCCCGCTTTCTCCGTACTTCGGTCCGGGTGCGGTCTTTTTCGCGATACCGTCAAGTCCGGCTGTCATGCATGCCGCGAACAGAAGATAAGGATTCGCGGATCCGTCCGGGAATCTGAGTTCGATCTTGACATCATCCGGCTCGGTGTCGAGAACAACAAGCGCCTTTTCTCCTTTGTCCGCCCACGTTATGCTGTCGGGAGCATCAAATCCCGAGAGCAGTCTCTTGTATGAATTGACCGTGGGATTGGCTATCGCGCAGAGCGCTTTGGCGTGCTCCATAAGACCTCCGACAAACCATCCGGCCTCGTCGGAAGGCTTACCGTCTTCTCCCATGAACACGTTTCCGTTTTCGTTCTTGAGCTTTATGTTGATATGCATGCCCGATCCCGCAACATCCTGTCTGGGCTTGGGCATGAACGTTGCATAAAGGCCGAATCTTTTGGCAACCGACCTTACCGCGAACTTGAATGTCTGGATGGAATCCGCCATCGAGAAAGCGTCTTCCTCCTTGAAGTCTATCTCATGCTGTGCGGGTGCATACTCATGATGCGAGCTTTCGATATCGAATCCCATATCCTCCAGCATAAGGACTATGTCTCTTCGCGCGTTCTCACCGAAGTCTGCGGGACCGACGTCCATGTACTCGGCGATCTCGTGGCTCATTGTAGTGGGCAGTCCGTTCTCATCGGTATGGAACAGGAAGAATTCACACTCGGGATCGACTATCATCGAATAACCGGCCTCTTTGGCCTTTGATACGGCCTGCTTAAGTATATATCTGGAGCTTTGCTTGAAAGGGGTTCCGTCCGCGTTGCAGACATCGCACATGATCTTTGCGACTTTGCCCTGCTGGGGACGCCACGGCAGGATAGAGAACGTATCGAGATCCGGATACAGATAGAGCTTGTCATCCAGATCGTAGACATTTCCGTAT
>JAFZRD010000027.1 GCA_017620055.1 Lachnospiraceae bacterium | reverse complement strand
TACCATCAGTACCAGCCCCTCACGAAGAAGGGCAATTCCGACATCGGATCCGGATTCAACGATGATCCGCTGTGGCTCATTGCCGGCACGAGCGCATATGTGCGTGAGACCGGAGATCTTTCGATATTAAAGGAAATGGTTCCTTACGATAATGACATGAGCGTTGCAACGACTCTCATGGAGCACCTCAAGAGGTCTTTCGATTACATCGTGAACCACAAGGGTCCCCACGATCTGCCTCTTATCGGACGTGCCGACTGGAACGACTGCCTGAACCTCAACTGCTTCTCGGAGCATCCGGGTGAATCCTTCCAGACTTTCGGACCTTCCGAAGGTCCGGTCGCTGAATCGGTGTTCATTGCGGGAATGTTCGTCAAGTACGGTGAGGAATACGCTCAGCTGTGCGACGAGCTCGGTGATACGGCCGAAGCCGCAAGAGCACGCGAAGAAGTAAAGAAGATGTACGATGCTGTCCTCAAGGACGGCTGGGACGGCGACTGGTTCGTAAGAGCATACGATGCTTACGGCAAGAAGATCGGTTCCAAGGAATGCGAGGAAGGTAAGATCTACATCGAATCCAACGGTTTCTGCTCACTCGCAGGTATCGGTGTCAAGGAAGGCCTTGCCGAGAAAGCACTTGATTCCGTCAAGGAGCACCTCGACTGCAAGTACGGCGTGATGATCCTCCAGCCCGCATATACGGTATATCATCTCGAGCTCGGTGAGATCAGCTCATATCCGCCCGGATACAAGGAGAATGCCGGTATATTCTGCCACAACAATCCGTGGGTATCGATCGCAGAGACCGTCATCGGCCGCGGCGACAGGGCGTTCGAGATCTACAAGAAGACATGCCCCGCTTACACGGAGGAGATATCCGAGATCCACAAGACCGAGCCTTACGTATACTGCCAGATGGTAGCAGGTGCTGACGCATATCTGCCCGGCGAAGGCAAGAACTCATGGCTCACCGGTACGGCAGCATGGACGTTCACGAACATCAGCCAGTACATCCTCGGTGTTTACCCGACACACAAGGGACTGCAGATCGATCCGTGCGTACCTCATGATTTCGGTGATTTCGAGATCACACGTAAGTTCCGCGGAGCAACATACAACATCTCCGTCAAGAACCCGTCAAATGTCGAGAAGGGCGTTAAGAGCATGACCGTAAACGGAAAATCGGTTGACGGCTGCATCGTTCCGATCGAAGACGGCGTTAAGGAATACAATGTCGAAGTAACACTCGGCTAAGAAGATACAGTGACCCCCCTAGTAAAAAGGCACAGGTGAAATCACCTGTGCCTTGCATTTTGTGTCAAAGGGGACGGTTCTTTTTGACACACTATTTGAAAAGTCTACTCTGTCTTAATAAATGATTCCGCTATCACTCTGATAAGAGCGAACAGCACGCCCGAAACGGCCCATATGATCCATGTCCTGTCCCATCTGTTCGTGAGGAAACTTACAGCCAGGAATATCACTACAACGAGGAGCCAGTACACTCTTGCCAAAGGCTCGAGCTTTACATTTTTCTTCTTTGCCCCGGGCGCGTAATCATCGATCTGCAGGAGCATCTTATATGATGCGTTCACGGCAACAACCGACATGAACAGGTATACCGCGATCGCAACAAGCACGAGCAGCAGAGCCACCATGGATACGATGATGATCTCAGGCAGCCCGAGCACAGAGCAAACAATGATCGGCAGCGCACCGAGCACGCAAAACAGAACACCCGTCACAAGAGCCCTTGTGTTGGAAGCTTCGTTTGCCGCAAGCCTCTCTTTTGCCATACCGTCTACACCGTATTCGGTCTCAAAACACTCTTTTTCGAGAAAATCATACCTGCCAAGCTTCCTTCCGTGCGTTATGAACAGGAATATGCCGGTACCGACCTGTAAAAACAGGAACACAAGTCCGACCGCTGCGGCGACGCCTTCCGATATACCGAATTTCCCGGCACTTGCCAGTCCGCTCATTATGAGCAGGATAACGGGACATGTGATGCAAAGCATCACGCCGATCCCTATCTTCGGAAGCACCTGCTTACGAAGGGAAATGAATTCGGACGCCTCATCCATCGAAACCTTTCTCATCGGAGGTACCGAATCGACCGTCTCGACACGCGCCGTAGCGTCCGAGATCTCGATCTCATCCTTTAATAAGTAGTCGGTGCTCACTCCAAACAGCTCCGCCATCTTCAATATCTTGGAGAGGTCCGGTACCGACTGTGCACCTTCCCATTTGGATACCGACTGTCTTGATACGCTCAGCATATCCGCGAGCTCTTCCTGTGACCAGCCGTTCTTTTTTCTTTCATTGATAATCTTGTCTGCTAAGATCATTTCGTCTCATCCTTTCCGAAGCCCGGATCATCCGCCGGCTTCTCAAACATTTGTCTGTGTCATGTTCGAACAAGCAGATGATACGATTTTCGCCGGTTGCATTCCATAAAGCGGGCCTTTCAATCTGTCAACCGGCAGTTGCAAATTCCGTAATTATTGACGGGAAGGGCTTACACGATTTGCTCGAAAAGGCGCTTCCGCTTCTTTCCGGACGTCACGTTACTAGACTCGATAAAACCTCGTCAAGTAACAACGTCCTCCAAAACTTTTCTCACAAACGGTAACCCTTCCCGTCTATATCATTCATATGTGAGGGCGTCGATCGGGTTCATCTTCGCGGCCTTGTTCGCGGGATAGTACCCGAAGAACAGTCCGATCGCCATCGAAAATCCCACCGATTCGATTATACTCGATATCGAAGCGTGTGCCTCGGCATCCATCAGTTTGGCGGCGAATGCTCCGCCGGAGACGCCGAGTATGACTCCGATGATACCTCCTATCGAGCAAAGGACCATCGCCTCTATTATGAACTGCAGGCGGATCGAACCGTTCGTGGCACCGAGCGCCTTACGTGTTCCGATCTCACGCGTTCTCTCCGAGATCGATACGAGCATTATGTTCATAACGCCGATACCGCCGACAAGAAGGGCTATGCCTGCAATGACCGAGATCGCGGTCGATATCGTGCCGAGCATTTTGGTGAACTCGTCAAGCATGCTCTCCATACTCGACGTTGTGACTTCAAATGTCCTGTTATTGTGGTAATATCTGTCAAAGAATATCTGGATCTTACTTCTCAGTTCCTTGGAATCAACACTCGTATCAGTGGTCTTGGCGACCGTGAAGCTCTGGAATCCGTCGGTGTGGGAATGGCTCTTGACGCATCCGAGCGTTGTATACAGAGTCGTCTCCCTGTCATCGTTTCCGCCGAACAGCATTCCGGTGTCCGAAAGCTTATATACTCCCACTACCGTAAAATCATAAAACGTCCTTCCGGCAACGACCTGAACCTGCTGCCCGACCATCTTATCGTAATCTTCACTGTTGAAAAGCTTCTTAACTGCGTAATCCGACAGAAGGCACGCCGCCTTGCCGCCCTTCTGGGCCTTGTCGCCTATCTCACGGCCCGCTATGAGGTCTATCTTCTCACCCTTGAAGTAGCCTTCGTCTCCGCCCATTATCGAAACGGCTGCGGAATTTTGTCCCATCGTGATCCTTCCGGAACCGAGACCCTCTGAGAGCAGTATGTTGCTGATCTCGGTAGGGAATTCCTTCCTGAACTCGTCGATCATGTAATCCTTGATGTAATCTTTTTCCTCGGGAGACTTCCGGTCTCTTCTTCCCCTGAACTCAAGACCGCTCTCTTCCCCTTTGACCGTTTCGGTCTCTCTCTGGGTCACACCGATCATGATGTTTGTCGCACCCATCGAGGACATCGAATCGTTAAAAGTCTCGGTGACCGAATTACCGACCGTACGTATCGCTATGACCGCACCGATACCTATTATTATGCCGAGCATCGTCAGTATGGCCCTCATCTTGTTGGCCAGTATCGACGACAGCGCCATTGCAATATTCTCACCCAGCAGCAACTTTTCCGGTCCCCTTTCTCTCGCTCACGATCAGTCCGTCATGGAGCGTCATGATACGCTGAGTCTCCTCAGCCAGCTCCGGCGAATGCGTGATCAGTACTATCGTTTTCCCCTGTTCACGGTTCAGTTTGTGGAATATATCCATGATGAGTCTTCCGGTTGCGGAATCAAGCGCACCCGTAGGCTCATCCGCAAGTATTATCGCGGGATCGTTCGCCATCGCACGCGCGATCGC
>JAFZRD010000194.1 GCA_017620055.1 Lachnospiraceae bacterium | reverse complement strand
GCCTGCAAGTTCACACAGGCTTTCCGCAAGAACCGGAGAGAATCCTGTAAAGGTTGTATAAAGGGCTTTCTCCAACGGGATAGATTTACATAAAGAAGCGCCGACCTCGCCCGATCCACCGCCGGATGCTGGATTACCTAAAATATAGTTATGTAAATTAATCTTGCCTTCCGCCTTGGGTATGAAATACTCCCTTCCGGGCAATACTTCCCTGACGGACGAGACCGCCGCACTTACGTGTTTGATACTGTCTATGATGGTTCCGTCGGTCTTTCTGAAGATGATGGTCGAGTGTTTTCCCATCAGCTCCACGGTCAGTATCTTGCGGCACAGATCGCCCATCTCGTCGAGATGCTCGATCTCGAATTCGATTATCCTCTCGAGACCCGGCTGAGTTATGTCAACCACACGTCCGCCGGAGATGTGCTTGCGAAGGAGCATGCAGAAGTTTGGCGCCGTCATCGGTGCCTGTTTGTTCTCGTCCGTAAGGTACACAAACGGAAGAGATGCTCCGGCTGATATTAGGAGCCGCTCGTTTTTGTCCGCGGTCTTTATGGTGAGCAGCAGTTCGTCCGCCTCGGGCTGAATTATCTTCGAGATCCTGCCTCCGATAAGTACGTTCTGCAGTTCACGGGTCAGTGCCCTGATTGTGATACCATCTAATGCCATAGATGATATTTTACTATACTTTTAGGAAAAAGAATATTATAATGGATTAAGATTTTTTTCAGGTGAAAGGGCGCATAATGCTTAAAAGTATGACCGGCTTCGGCCGTTCCGAATATATCGACGCAAAACGCAAGATCACGGTCGAGATCAAGGCCGTCAATCACAGATATCTGGACTGCTCGATAAAGATGCCGAAAAAGCTCGGCTTCTTCGAAGCATCGATCAGAACACTTCTCAAGGATTACATCCAGCGCGGAAAGGTAGACGTCTTCATCACGTACGAAGACTACACCGAAGACAATTTCAACCTTAAGTACAACAAGGATATGGCAAAAGCCTATCTGACGTATCTTAACGAAATGGCGGAAGAGTTCGGCATCGAGAATGATGTCAGGGTATCAACGCTTTCAAGATATCCCGAGGTATTCTCGCTTGAAGAGGCAAATGTCGACGAAGACGAGATATGGTCCGATCTTGACAAGGTCATCAGGGAAGCCGCTTCGGCGTTTGTCGAGTCCCGTATCAAGGAGGGCGAGAACTTAAAGAGCGATCTGACGGATAAGCTCGATACGATGCTTACGTATGTTGATGAGATCGAGAGCCGCGCGCCCGAGATCATCGAGGAGTACAGGAAGAACCTGCTCGACAAGGTTTCTGATCTTCTGGCCGATTCCTCGATCGACGAATCAAGGATACTCGGAGAGGTAACTCTCTATGCTGACAAGATATGCGTTGATGAGGAGATCGTCAGACTCCGCAGTCATATAACGACCACGAAGGACATCCTCGCGGCCGGAGGAAGCGTCGGACGAAAGCTTGATTTCATCGCCCAGGAGATGAACAGGGAAGCGAACACGATCCTGTCGAAAGCGAACGATCTTGCTACGAGCGATATAGCGATCAACTTAAAGACCGATATAGAGAAGGTAAGAGAGCAGATACAAAACATCGAATGATCCTATAATAAAGAGGTAACTGATGAAGAGAAAAGGCGTCCTCGTGATCCTGTCGGGCTTTGCGGGCTCGGGCAAAGGAACGATAATACGTGAACTTCTGGCCAAATACGACAATTATGCATTGTCCGTATCCGCGACAACGCGTGCGCCCAGAGAGGGCGAGGTCGAAGGTGTTCACTACTTCTTCAAGACCGAGGAAGAGTTCAAGGACATGATCGCCAAAGGCGAACTTCTCGAATACGCCAATTACGTCGGAAACTATTACGGCACACCCCGTGCCTATGTCAAGGATCAGCTCTCGCAGGGGAAGAACGTGATTCTCGAGATCGAGACCGAAGGCGCCCTTTCGATCAAGAGGGAATACCCCGATGCGGTACTCGTTTTCGTGATGCCGCCGAGTGTCGATGAGATCTACAACCGCCTGAAGGGGCGCGGCACCGAGACCGAAGAGGTCATCGCAAAACGCATGAAGAAAGCGGGAGTGGAGATCTCGGTGGTTGACAGATATGACTATCTGATGATAAATGATGTATTGTCGGAAAGCGTTGAGGCATTCAACGCGATCGTAACGAGCCAGCAGATGACCGTTTCGAGAAACCGTGATTACATAAACGACAAGAAGAAAGAATTCGAAATATTTTTAGCAGGACAAAAGGAGAAATGAAATGTTACATCCGTCTTACAGCGATCTTATGAAAGTTGCGAACAGCGAGGTTGAAGTGGGAGAACATCCCGTAGTCAACAGCCGTTACTCGATCGTGATGGCAACATCAAAGAGAGCACGTCAGCTCGTTAACGGACGTCCCACCACGGTCAGGGATGCCGAAAACAAGAATCCTCTTTCGGTTGCGATCGAGGAACTTGAAAAGGGTGACATCAAGATACTGGCCGAGTAGGTATAGCATATGAAGCTGCTTCCCGTTTCGCTCGGATGCGATAAGAATCTCGTGGACAGCGAGCACATGATCGCCCGCCTTATGGCTGCCGGATACGAACTTACCGACATGGCCGAAGAGGCGGACGTCATCGTTATCAACACGTGCTGCTTTATCCATGATGCAAAACAGGAGAGCATCGATACCATTCTCGAAATGGCGTGCCTTAAGGATAACAAACTTAAGGCTCTTATTGTCTGTGGGTGTCTGGCCGAGAGGTACAAAGACGAGATCGCAAAAGAGATCCCCGAGGTCGATGCGATAGTGGAGCTTCGCGATAACGCGGACATCATCAGGATCATCGATGATGTCATGCGCAAAAAAGGCGACAGCGCCCCTGCACACGAGACGCCCCCGAACACAAAGGGAAGAGTCATCACGACGCCCGGACACTTCGAGTATCTCAAGATAGCGGAAGGATGCGACAAGTGCTGCACCTACTGCATTATACCGAAGATACGAGGTCCATACAGGTCGGTCCCTATGGACGAGCTCATCGCGGAAGCAAAGAGCCTTGCCGAAAGAGGCGTCAAAGAACTGATCCTCGTAGCCCAGGAGACGACACTCTACGGAACGGACATATACGGGAGAAAATCACTTCCTGAATTATTATGTAAACTTGCGGAGATAGACGGCATCCGATGGATACGTCTGTTATATGCTTATCCGGAAGAGATCACGGATGAACTGATCAATGTTATGTCAACTAATCCGAAGATCTGCCGGTACATAGATATGCCGATACAAAGCGGTGCGGATCCTGTCCTTAAAAAGATGGGAAGGCGGACCGATCAGGCTGCGATAAGGGAAGTTGTCGCAAAGCTTCGCGCGAAGATGGATGACATATGCATTCGAACGACGCTGATCGCGGGTTTTCCGGGCGAAACGCAGGAAGACTTTGAAGAGACG
>JAFZRD010000026.1 GCA_017620055.1 Lachnospiraceae bacterium | reverse complement strand
GAACGGTAGAGTTTTAAGGGGATAATAAGGAGCGATATCATGATCACAATGGAGTCAGTAAGTAAATCCTACTCCACCGGTGTGCCGGCACTCAATGAAGTCAGTCTGCACATCAAAAAAGGGGAATTCGTATTCATCGTCGGAGACAGCGGATCCGGCAAGTCAACGCTTATCAAGCTGCTGCTTCGTGAGCTTACGCCCACGAGCGGCCGTATCATCGTCAACAATTACGATCTGTCGAGGCTTCGCAGACGTAAGGTCGCAAAGTTCCGCAGGAACGTCGGAGTCGTGTTCCAGGATTTCAGACTGTTAAAGGACAGGAACGTATATGAGAACGTTGCTTTTGCGCAGCGCGTCATAGAGGTGCCGACCAGACAGATAAGGAAGAATGTTCCGGCAATGCTCTCGCTTGTAGGTCTTGCCGGCAAGTATAAAGCCAAGACATGGCAGCTTTCGGGCGGTGAACAGCAGAGGGTGGCTCTTGCAAGGGCACTCGTCAACAATCCCCCGATACTGCTGGCCGATGAGCCTACAGGTAATCTTGATCCGAGGAATTCGTGGGAGATCATGAAGCTTCTCGAGGAGATCAACAGAAGAGGGACAACGGTGCTCGTCGTTACACATAACAGAGAGATAGTCAATGCCATGCGTAAACGTGTCATCACGATGAAAAAGGGTATCATCATAAGTGATGAAGAGAAGGGTGAGTATATAGATGAGGATTAGTACACTTTGGTATACATTCAAACAGGGATTCAAGAACATCTTCAGGAACAAGGTGTTCTCCCTGGCGACCATAGCGACGATCTCGTCGTGCATATTCCTGTTCGGACTGTTCTACTGTCTTGTCATCAATGTTCAGTACAGTGTCAAGGCGGCCCAGTCGGGAGTGGCGGTCACGGTGTTCTTCGATGAAGACCTGTCTCCGGAAGAGATACAGTCGATCGGGGCACAGATACAGGCAAGAAGCGAAGTATCGGAGATCAAGTTCGTATCGTCCGACGAGGCATGGAACAGTTTCAAGGAGGATTATCTCGGAGAGTACGCCGACGGTTATGAAGGCGACAATCCTCTTGAAGGTTCGGAGAACTACGAGATATATCTGAATGACGTTGCAAAGCAGCCCGAACTTGTAAACTGGCTCAATTCGGTACCGGGTATAAGAGAGGTCAACAGAAGCGATATCACCGCAGAAGTCCTGACAAACGTCAACACCCTGATCAGTTACGTGTCGCTTGCGATAATCGGCGTACTGCTGCTCGTATCGGTATTCCTTATAAGCAACACGGTCGCGATGGGTATCTCCGTCAGAAGGGAAGAGATAGGCATCATGAGACTGATCGGAGCAAAGGATTTTGTCGTAAGGAGTCCGTTCGTAATAGAGGGAATACTGATCGGTCTGATAGGAAGCGCCCTGCCGCTCGTTGCGATCTATTACCTGTATAAGCTGATGATGGAATATGCGAATCAGAACTTTGCGGTGCTGTCGGACATGCTGAAGTTCATGAGCATAGAGGAACTGTTCAGGAATCTCGTTCCGATATCACTGATCCTCGGGGTGGGCATAGGTTTCCTGGGAAGCCTGATCACGGTAAGAAGACATTTGAAAGTATAAAAGCATTCAGAAGGGGAATGATATGAAACGCAAAAGGGGAGCGCGTTTTGTCGGATTATTGTTGGTTACGTCTATCTTAGCGGCACATGTGCCGCTATTTGTGCATGCGGCCACACTTACGAATGATAAGATCAAAGAGAGTGAGGAGTCCAAGAAACAGGCCGAAGAGGAGAAGAAAGCACTCAAGAGCAATCTCACTGACGTAAAATCACTCCTGGCCAGTCTGGAGACATCCAAGAGCAATCTTGAGACATATATTCAGGAACTTGATGCCGATCTGGCAGACATCAACGCCAAGATCGATCAGCTCAACGTTCTGATCTCCGACAAGGAGTTTGAGATCGGGGTGACCGAGAAGGAACTCGAGGAAGCCAAAAGCGTTGAGCAGGCTCAGTACAACCTGATGAAGAAGCGCGTCAAGTTCATGTATGAACGTGGCGGAACTTCGAACATAGAGATGCTTCTGTCATCCAAAAGTTTTGTGGATTTTTTGAACAAGGCCGAGTTCATCAACCGGATATCGGCGTATGACAGGCGGATGCTTGATTCCTATATAGATGCCAAAGATCAGGTGGCGGAAAAAGAGCAGATGCTGATCAGCCAGAAGAGCGAGCTTGAAGAGGCAAAGGCCGCGGTCCAGAACGAGCAGGATGCGGTCGAAGCGCTGATGGCGGACAAGGAACAGGAGATCACGGTATTCGAAGGCGACATCAGCAACAAGGAAGCCGCGATAGCCGAATATGAGGCGATGATCGCCGAACAGGACCAGATCATCAAGGATCTCGAGGCGGCGATACTCGAAGAGAAGAAGAGACTTCTTGCCGAGAACAAGAAAGCGATAGTATATGACGGGGGTAAGTTCAAATGGCCCGCGCCTTCATATACGAGGATATCCGATGAATACGGATACAGGATACACCCGATACTCGGGACGCAGCAGTTCCACAACGGTGTCGATATGGCTGCGCCGAACGGATCCCCGATACTGGCGGCATATGACGGAGAGGTCATCGCTGCATCGTATTCGCCGACGATGGGTAACTATATAATGATCGATCACGGAGACGGGCTGATCACGATATACATGCACGCGAGTTCGGTAAGCGTATCCGAGGGGACGATGGTCGCAAGAGGCGAGCAGATCGGATGTGTCGGATCGACCGGAAGGAGTACGGGACCGCACCTGCATTTTTCCGTCAGGGAAAACGGACAGTACGTCTCTCCTTGGAACTATCTTAGTTAAGAGGTAAAACAATATGGATGAGAACAACACAACGGAAGCTGTAGAGGAGAAGCCCCAGGAGGCTGTCTACAGCCAGATGTCAATGGAATATGTAGCAAAGCAGGTTAAGAAGGCCCGGAAGAAAGGTTTCATTCAGGGCCTTCTTATCGCTGTGGGAATAGTTGTCATCGCGCTCGGCATCAAGCTGTGCGTGGATGTCGTACAGATGGTGATCAACGGAACCCTGTATTCGAAGATCCTCGGAAGTACGGCAAGCTCGGTCCTCGACAGGAAATCCATCGAGAAGATAGACAATCTTTACGGGCTCATTGAGGGTACATATCTGGAAGATGTCGATAAGGAAACGCTCAGGGAGGGCATGTACAGGGGAATGCTCGAAGCCCTTAACGATCCTTATTCCGAGTATTACAACAAGGAAGAGTTCGCCCAGATGATGGAGAGCACATCGGGTACCTTTGAAGGTATCGGAGCGTATCTCACACAGGATCCCGATACAAAAGACATCACGGTCGTCAAACCGATCAAGGATTCTCCTGCGGAACGTGCAGGTCTTCTTGCCGACGATATCATCGTGGAAATTGACGGGGAGAATATTGAAGGTCAGGATCTGAACCTTGTCGTATCAAAACTGCGCGGTCCGAAGGGATCTGAAGTAAAGGTCGGCGCCAGAAGAGAAGGCGAGGACGACATCATCTATTTCGATATAAAGCGTGATGAGATCAATTCGGTAAGTGTCGAACATGAGATGCTCGAGGATAAGATCGGATACGTTATCATCACGGATTTCGAGAACGATACCGCGAACCAGTTCAACGAAGCAATGGATGATCTGGAGGCGCAGGGGATGAAGAGCCTCATCATAGATCTTCGTGCGAACGGAGGCGGTTACGTGGATATCTCCGTTGAGGTTGCCGACAGGCTCATCAAGGAAGGTGTCATTGTATCCGTGAAGGACAAGAACGGACTGTCGTACAAATATGAGGACAAGGGAGATGATTCCTATCTTAAGATACCGTGTGTGGTCCTTGTTGACGGAAACACCGCGAGTGCTTCGGAGATACTGACGGGAGCCCTCAAGGATGACGGACTTGTTACCGTTATCGGGACCAAGACTTTCGGAAAAGGGATCACACAGATAATCACTCCGCTTGATGACGGAAGCGGTGTCAAGATCACGAATTCGAGATACTACACGCCAAACGGCAACAATATACATGAGATCGGCATAGAGCCCGATATCGAAGTCGAATGGGACAGCGAAAAGTTCCAGGAGGACGGAACGGATAATCAGCTTCAGACAGCGATCGATTATCTTAAAAAGGAAAATCCTTGACAAAAGTCCGCTTTTTAAGTTAATTTATGCTTATTTCACCAATGTATTACATAGTAACTATCTATAAAAAAAGGAGTTGAACACATGAACACGGTCAGAGTATGTGACAGCACGGTCAGAAAGCTTTCAAACGGCAAAGAGCTCTCCCTGT
>JAFZRD010000193.1 GCA_017620055.1 Lachnospiraceae bacterium | reverse complement strand
TCTTCCTGCGTTTCCTTTTCAACATGGAGCGTGACGGAACCTTCTTTTGTGTACTTCACGGCATTGTTCAGAAGGTTCACGAGTATCTGTTTGATACGCATCTCATCGCCGTACAGTTCCGACGGAAGTGAAGGATCTATCTCCACATTGAACTTAAGACCCTTCTCCTCGGCACGATGCCATACCATATTGACTATATCCGACAGAAGTTCGGCAATATTGTAGTTGATGGGCACGATGTCCATCTTGCCGGCTTCTATCTTTGAAAAATCAAGGATATCATTAATAAGCGCCAGGAGCATCCTTCCCGCGCCCTGTATGTTTCCCGCATCTTTTTTGATCGATTCCGACGCGCTCGGATCACGGAGTATGACCTCATTAAGTCCCAGTATGGAATTGATGGGAGTCCTTATCTCATGGCTCATGTTGGAGAAGAACCGGTTCTGGGACCGGCTTAGTTCCTCAACCTTCTTCATCTCCTCCTTAGCCATGTTGTTCTCATGGGTATACAACCGGTTCTGGAACCACGTCATGACAAAGCAGATATATCCGACCTCGATAACCGAAAGAGCCGTATCTATGTATCTGACTTCTCTCGTATGAACAGCTGACAGTTCGGGGTGATAATATCCGTACACGAATATACCTATCACCGTAAGGGTGTGGATGATCAGCGCCAACATCCTGGCTGATCCCGAAAGGATCAGTCCGATGTACAGATATGCAAATATCATCCACGGAATGACCGCACCTTCCGTTCCGCCTCCAAAATAGAAAACTATCGGAAGTATTATGAATATAAGTGCGAATGTGATGATCCCGAGGGCATAATTGACCTTGTTCGTACGGACACTTGCAACAGTCAGGAGCGGGACTCCGACAGTCGTTACGATAAGAGTGATTATCTCAACTATACTGTCCCGGTAGATGATATCCCCCAAAACTGCAACGGCACAAACGACCGTCGCCGCGAGGGTGAGTGCGACAAACACCCGTTCCTTCAGGCTTCTAGACTGATCAGAGAGGATTTTTTTAATGTATTTATCGAGTCTCATCCTCTGCCTCCTTCATCGTTTGCCTCCGAAGCGCCCCTGGGCAGTACCACTCTCATGGTCCTCTCGAACTCATTTATGTCTATAGGCTTTCCGATGAACCCGTCGAAACCTTCTCTCATGAACATCTCTTTCGCACCGCTCACGACATTAGCCGTAAGAGCGACGATCCTTGCAGTCTTCTGCTGGCCGAATGCGATATCCCTTATATGCTTTGCAGCCTCCACTCCGTCCATCTTCGGCATCATATGATCCATGAACACAACATCGTAATCGTTATCTGTATACTTCTGGATCGCTTCGGGCCCCGATCCGGCAGTATCGACGATCATGTTGTATTCCCTGAACAGCCCGACCGCCACTTTGAGATTGAGCGGTTCATCATCAACCACAAGCGCTCTCACGTTATCAAGAACAGGCCTTTGCAAAGCAGTCACAGCCGGACGGAGAACTCCCCCCTCGCCGTTAAGCACGCGGACTATCGGGAACCCGTATAGCGGACGGGGCATGACTATGATATTACCGTTTTGGGTTATCTTGTCACTGTTCGTACTTACCGCCACAGTGACTTTTTCGGAAATACGGTCATAGAATGCCGGATCCGCAAGGTATTCTTTCTCACCCATGAATATATTCGTGATATCCCCGCGCTCCAGCATTTTCTCGACATCTTCGGGAGTGGGTGCAAAGTACATATTGATACGAAGATCGGAAGCCGTATTGACTGCCATCTCCCTGTACAGTTCCCATACTCTCGAATCCCTGTAGTTCTTCGGGTTGAGATGATATATGACATTATAGAACTTATCGGTGTTTATCCTAAGACTCGGCGTCGGATCGACAACAACCTGCGTGATCGACACGCGAACCGTAGTACCCTTTCCCTTTACACTCTCTATGCTGATGAAACCGTTCATCTTGCGCACAAATCCGTATACAATAGGAAGCCCCAGTCCTATGCCTCCGGCATTTCGGCTTCTTGTGCTGTTACTCTGGTACATACCGTTATTGATCTTTTCGATCTCATCGGCGGTCATACCGATACCGGTATCCCTTACTTCTATGATGAGATTGGTCGTATCCTCGTGATCGACCGTTGTGATGCGAAGGTATACTCCGCCTTTTGGGGTGAACTTAAACGCATTATCGAGAAGATGCCCGAGTATCTTGTTTATCCTTCGCGCATCTCCCAGGAATACCGACGGAACATTCGGATCAAGATCGACGATCAGGTCTTTTCCGCTGTCTTTCTGGTAGAACGAATAACCTGCGATGATATCGTTAATCATCGATGAAATGTCGTATTTACCCTCCTCAAGTATCACATCGCCTCGCTGGATCTCACCGTAGTCCTGGATATCCTCTATCTGACGGGCCATACGGAATCCCGCATCACATATCGATGCAACATCGTCTCCCGCATCCTTTTTCATCATGATCGATGAAAGCCCGTTAATAACATTGACAGGAGTTCTGAGTTCATGAGAGATGTTGACAAGGAAATCCTCCATATCATCCCTGTCACTCTGTCTTCTTGCATTCATACGTTCCAGTTCTTCGGCATCCGTCCTGTTATTCCGGATGATCTCACGAAGTACAAGATAAGCGCATATTTCCGTTATACAGTGAAGGGCTATTCTGGATACCGTAAGCTTATCTGCCACAAGGATCCCCGAGGCCGCGCTTCTAACAACCTGCATTATGAACAGCACAAAGAACTCAACAAGAAGTATGTTGAGGAATCCCGATCTTCGAAGAAGCGTGACCGTGATCATGAGCATTATCGACACAACCTCTATATCGAAAGTGCTTGTGTCATGAACGCCGTGATAAAACGCGAGCAGCATCGAGAAAACCAGGTAATAGTTTTCCCTGAATGATATCTGTCCGTACTGGAGCAAATGCAGTACCCACGCAGCAACTATCCCGGCAAAAATCAGCGGGGGAACCCAGTATTCCCATCCCTGGGACAGGCTCTCGATAATGGTGCCGACGGAAGCAACTGTCATGACCGCGACAACGGTATTATGTATTCTTGTGTTCTGTTGGCTTGATCCCTGTGTCATGTTGGCAATGCGTCTTTCCTATTCAGAAATCGAGTTCTTTTTTGTTGAATACGGCATATATTATCGCAAGCGAGACTCCCACATAGAGAATGAACGCGAAAATGAGTATCGCCACTCCCCGCGACGTCATACCGAGTATGATGTTGGCAAGCCCGTTGGAACACATGCCGCTGTAGTCATACCGCTCGATATGTATGTTCTTTACTACCGGTAACATCGAAGTCAGCGGCAGTACATTCGGTATTATCAGGTAAAACATAACGAGCATGAATACCGAAAAAGCGATGTTTCCCGTCGCATATATAACTATCGCCGCCATGGTCACATAACCGATCGTGATGTATATACCTCTGAACACCCCGAGACACAATGCCAGTCTCTCATCAGGTAGAAGGGCTATGCCCATCGCCTTCGTCATCACGAAGACCTCCAGTGCAAACACGGCATACAGTATCAGCGTTATGATAATACTGTTTATGAACTTTGCGATGATGATCTTAAGTCTTGAATTTCCCCTTCCGATTATACTTATTATCGTCATGGACTTGAAGTCATCGGCATACACGGCAAGAAATGCCGCTATACCTAAGATCATTCCTCCGATATCCGCCAGTCCGTCAAGATTTCCCTGCATATAATTGATGGAACTGTAATTCTGGCTGTAAAGATAGAACATGACAAGCGTTATATTGACAAGAAGCGCGGATACAAAAGCAACCCACAGCGACTTCTTACACATTATCCGCCTGATGTCTCCACTGATAAGATTCTTCATAGATCAAGCTCCTTCCTGTCAAATATCCTGACCGTAACGATCACCGCACCAACGATGTAGATCGCTATCATCACGATCAGTTTCCACGGAAAATCACCGATCAGAAGATCGTTATATGCCGAGCTGACAAGCCCGTCTATCCAGTAATCATGGACCGGGATATGCATATTCGTCTGGACAAGAGCAAGGGAAACATTTACGAACACGAGCATCACGCAGGCTGTAAGACCAATGGCTACATTCCATGAAGTGAACAGGAACAGCCCTGTTATCGCAAAATATCCCGTGGCTTTAATGCATGTCAGAAACACATACACAAATGCCATAAAGTTCTGTTTGGGTGTGAGTGCCAGATGTGCTATGGCATTCTTGACGTAGAACAAAAGCAGAAATACCATGAACATCATCATGAACAGAATCAGGCAGTCGATAAGCTTGCTTATTATGACTTTCCTTCTCGACAAGCCGCGACCTATCACGGTCTGCATCGAACCCGTACGGATCTCGTCTGCGTATACGGTAAGATACACGGGTATAAGACACAGAAGCATTCCGATGAGCGTGACCATGCTCTCAAAACTGGTTATCTGATCCTCGACTTCCGTCTTGCTCTTAACGGCAAAGAGGATGACATACAGGATCAGGGCAAAGATATATATTTCTTTCTTCCTGAGTATCCTGGCGATATCTCCCTTTATCAGCTGTCTCATTCTTTGCTCCCTCCCACAAGCCTGAAGTAATAGTCTTCAAGTGTCGACTTCTCTTCGACCTCGCGGACGATGCGGATATTATTCGCAGTCAGAACTTCCTTCGCTTTCGGAAGATCATCTACGGCTATCTCGACCGAAGCCTGTTTCTCTTTCAGATCCTCCTGCGTGATCTCACGAACGACGATACCGCCGTTTACGATACCGAACCTGTCTGCCGTATGCTCGAGTTCTCCGAGAATATGGGAGCTGACGATGACAGTCATCCCGAATTCATCCCTGAAACGCTGGACCATATGCCTTACATCGGCTATACCCTGGGGATCGAGACCGTTTGTCGGCTCATCAAGTATAAGGATATCGGGGTTTCCGAGTATCGCATTTCCTATACCGAGTCTCTGGGTCATACCGAGAGAGAAATTCTTGAAAGGTTTCTTCACATCCTGGAGTCCGACTATCTCAAGTACCCTGTCGATCTCTTCCTTGCTGTTTTTGATGCCTTTGACGGTTGCATAATACTTAAGGTTCTCCCTGGCAGACAGATAGTTGTAGAATTTCGTGCCCACGAGGAAACCGATCTTGCTCCTGTTCTGCATGAGTTCCTTATCGTTTGTGCTGCCCTCTATCGATACTGTACCGTCATTCTTTTCAGACAGACCGAGTATCATCTTGAAGATCGTGGTCTTGCCTGCTCCGTTCTTGCCGACGAGTCCGTAGATGTCTCCTTTATTGATCTGCATGTTGACACCCTTAAGGATCTCGACCTTCCCGTATGACTTCTTTATGTTCTCAAGTTTTATCATTGCCTGTGTGTCGCTCATTTATGTTTCCTCCTAAAAGTGTTTACCAGACTGCTATCCTTTTATTCTCTTCCTGATACATCCCGTCGCCGGGCTGTACATTGTATGTCTCATAAAACTTATCAAACTGCTGCACGCCCACGTTTATGCGGTATACGTTCAGCGGGTGTTCATCGTTCTTGAAATAATACTGTTCCAGTTCCGGAGATATCTGTGAAGCCCACAGAAGCGCATAATGACGGAAGAACTTATCATAGTCAAAATCCGGATCCTTGGAGGCAAGCGTGAGCATAGCCTTCAGTCCGCCCATATCGGCTACAGCCTCACCCACAACATTTGATCCGGTATAAAATCCCGAACCTTTATACGGTTGGAGCAGCGTATAGAATGACGAAACCTTACTCGCCCTGTCGGAAAATGCCTGCTGATCTTCCTGGGACATCCATTTGTTCTTGATCCCGTCCTTGTCGTACTTAACTCCGTTATTATCAAACCCGTGAGTGATCTCATGTCCTATAACGGCACCTATACCCGACATCAGTTCCTCGCGGCTCATCCCTTTATGATATGCGGGATCCGCCAGGATACCTGCATAGATGTTGATACTGTTTGACGTCGGTACATAGACCGAATTCGTGATGGTGGTGCTCAGCTGCGGTTCATAAGGGAACCATTCGGATACATCATATTTCTTCCCGGCTCTCTGGCCCTTCATACGGCTTAAATACCTCATGCTCTCGAGGTATGCCTCAAGATATGAACCGCCGTCTTCCTTCGATACAAGATCAAGAGTGCTGTAATCGATCTGGGACAGATCGGGGTATATAACATTAAGTGTTATCGCATCAAGCTTCTCGATGCAAAGAGCTCTTCCTTCTTCGGACATCCAGTCCACGTTCGGGAATATATCGTTCCTGTATACGTCAATGATATCTTTTGTCAGATCGGTAAGTTCCTCGGCGGATTCGGGATCCACGAACTTCTCAAGATAGAGTTTGTCCATGGCCGCCACAAGGCCGCTGCTGCCTATGCTCGTACACAGAAGATCCCGTTCTTTGTCGGCATCGCTCGAATAATCCGGCATCTCCTTTTTGGTTGCTGTCTTTGATAATTCTTCAAAAGTATCGTATGT
The DNA here is from genome assembly GCA_017620055.1 of Lachnospiraceae bacterium. Next base: position 396 of record JAFZRD010000193.1, on the reverse strand, counting down.
ATCCCGGTCAAGATAAGACCCGAGATTTAACACCGTTTGAACCATGAGCATGGATTTGAGACCGGCGAGATTCTTGTCCGTACATATTCCGGCTACCTTCTTCAGATAGTTTTTGTACCCGATCATGTGCTTTATGTTCTCATAGCCGCGGGCCTTCATATATGCATCAAGAGGATATGTCCCCGCAGCGGATATGATGTCGTCATAACTGTCCGTGTATTTAAGCTCGGCATCCTCGTCATTGTCTTCGGGTACGATAATGGAAGCGAACTCTTTTTCAACGGCATAGTTCTCTTTCAATATCCTGTTGATATCGTTTTCATCATAACCGATCCTTCCGAGAACATATGAGACCTTCCGGTCGGTCATCTCCTTCCTCTCAAGCGATGGTCCGAG
>JAFZRD010000192.1 GCA_017620055.1 Lachnospiraceae bacterium | reverse complement strand
GAATCTGTAATCATCTGTTCCTGCATTGTCTATCGTGATGCATTCGGCTGTCGTCAGACCGAGACTGTCGACGGGAGATGTGAGGACTCTTGCCCTGTTTGATGATATCGCCTTGGAACACAGATCGAGAGGCGCCGACTCCCATGACACAACCGTCCTGAACGTATCCTCTCCGACATCCGGCATGGCAAATCCTACGGCAAACTGATGATCCAGTCTGATGATCACGGACAGATACAGCGTCTCATATCCGCCTTTTGATATCTCCGCGGTATAGCTTCCGGAAGTCAGTGACACGGTTCCCGTTCCGTTATCATCAAGGGATCCCGTCTGCATGACCTCTCCCGTACGGTTGTTGAATCCCCTTCTGATCATGATCCCCGCACCCGACAGGGGTACGTTGGGATCGGAAGCGTCCCTTACGACGAACTGTGACGGATAGAGTGCTGCGTTATTCGTATAACCCATGTAAATTGGTTCCACCGCGTATTTCCCGGAACCGAACTTAGCAGTGATACCGTATACTCCGACTTCGTTAAGAGTATCCTTGCTTGCGATCACACAGTAAGTATCATCATCGGTACAATCTATGACAACCTTGTAATAACCGTCTCCGTCGGTTGAAGACTGCGCAACGATACTGTCATCGGATTCCGATTTTACCACTATCTTTGCGTCTTCCATCGGCATGGAGAATTCATCCATTACATATCCGTACAGCGTTTCGGTCTCACGCAGTGAAGGCGCCACATTGTACACGATGTATGCGCGGTTGATCATATCCGATTCAAGATAATCGTACTGATCCACCGTTCCCTTGCTGTATGTGTCGATATCAGAAACATTGTATTCCGTGGCTTCCCCGTCTTTACAGTATATGTAGCGGACAAGGGTATCGTTTCTGAAATAATACCTCGATTCGATCTTTGTTGACGAGATGTCAACGGGTGCATCTATATATGTCTTGTATTCCGATACATAATTGATGTTTCCGTTATCGTAATAATAATCAAAAACCTCAAGGATATCTCCGCTGTCAAAGACCTCCTCGATCTTCTCCGTATTTCCGCTGTCCGGATTGACATACACTTTGTATTCCGACGTATCGTTATCCGGAAGATTTGCCGATACACGTTTGTATTCAAACGTATTGACAAGTGCCTCGGCCGGGTTCTTGACGTTTTCTATCCTCGAAAACACCGTGTCTTTCCATTTGAGCTTTTTGTTCCTCCTGCCGGGCTTAAACAGTATCTTTGAATAATCAACGATCCCGTCCATGGCCTCTTCGATATCTTCCTGATCCATCTCATGGGATCCCGGTTCCTCTTCCGGTTCGGTTTCGGGTTCAGGTTCGGGTGTCGGTGTCGGCACGGCTTCCGTTTCCTGACTATCGGTGTCGGCCGTGATAGCCATCTTCCTGTCGTAATTCCTGAATATGGCCTTTACGGCGATATATGATCCCACCATGACCGCAATGAGTACCACGGAGTAGATCACCACTCCGATTATCGTTACGGTCAGTCTGTCCTTCTTCTTTTTGTCTTTACCCGAACGGTCGTCCCTGTTGTCTTTCAAGATGCCCTGCCTCTGTGATTTTCCCCGTATTATACGAACTTGTATATTGTCGTTGTCTCATATTTCCGGCCGGCATCGAATATGGGATGTTCGAACGCCGGGTCATTAGCGCTGTTCGGGAAATACTGTGTCTCAAGACAGAATCCCGTACGTTCCCTGTAATGTGCGCCGTCTTTTCCTTCCTGCGGAGCTATGCAGTTACCTGCATAAAACTGGACTCCGGGAAGGTCCGAATACACTTCCATGCGTCTTCCGTCAGCTTCAGCCGTTGCGATGAGCTGCGAGCTGCCGTTATATCCGTCCACAACATAATTGTGATCGTATCCCTTGACGAGAAGGAGCTGCTCAAAGCAGGCGCCGATATCTTCCCCGATGGTCTTCGCTTTTGTGAAGTCCATTACCGTTCCCGCAACCGGTGCGATCTCTCCCGTGGGGATGGCTCCGGCAACGACCGGGGTATAGTGTGAAGCCTTAATCATAAGCTTTGTCTTTTCGATCGATCCGGAATCATGTCCTGCCAGATTGAAATATGTATGGTTGGTCATGTTGATGAGTGTCTTCTTATCGCTCACACCCTCATATGAGATGACAAGCTCATTGTCTTTTGTGAGCGTGTAGGTAACGCTGATCTCAAGGTTTCCGGGAAATCCGTTTTCCATGTCGGGTGAGCTGTATGAGAACTTCACATGATCATCACCCGTCTCGGCATTCCACAGTACCTTATGCATACCTTTGTAGAAATCGGAATGAAGGTTGTTGTCATTGTCATTGACCGCCAGTTTGTATTCTTTGCCATCGATCGTAAACTTTGCACCGGCTATACGGTTGGCGCTTCTTCCGACAGTGGCACCGAAGAAGCTTCCGTTAACGAGATAGTCCTCTCCTCCCTCGAATCCGAGGATAACATCTTTGACGTTCCCCTCTTTATCCGGGACAAGAAGATTGACAAGGCATGCTCCGATATTTGTTACCGCAGCTTCCATTCCCCTGCCGTTTTTGATCGTATATAATTTGATATCCTTACCCAACTGTGTTCTTCCAAACTGCGAAACATCAACGCTCATGTTCAGTCCTCCTAAATCTGAAATATTTAAAGTTCCACTCTTGCATCCAGTGCACGTGACAGTGTTACTTCATCAATATACTCAAGTTCTCCTCCGACGGGAACGCCGCTTGCTATTCTCGTTACCTTTATACCTGTCGGTTTGATCAGTTTGCTGATATACATCGCGGTAGTCTCACCCTCGATACTCGAATTCGTTGCGATGATGACCTCATCAACATCCTTCTCGAGCCGCTTGATCAGTTCGGTCAACTTTATATCCGAAGGTCCTATTCCGAGACTCGGATTGATGGCTCCGTGAAGAACATGATAGACACCGTTATACTTGTGTGTCTTCTCGTACGCCGTCATATCCCTCGTATTCTCGACGACCATTATCTGTTTCTGATCCCTTGAAGGATCCGAGCAGACAGGACACGTATCCCTGTCGGTCAGGGTGAAACAGGTATCGCAGTATCTGATGTTCTCACGTGCCTGCGTCATCGCAGTGGCAAGCTTTTCAACCTGTTCCTTCGGCATGTTGATTATATGAAATGCAAGGCGCTGGGCTGATTTGCTACCTATCCCCGGCAACACCGCAAGTTCAGCTATCAGTCTGTTGATATAACCGCTGTACAGATCCATTCCTTATACTCCCTTCACTTCGTGGTCCCCCCTACCAGCCTAGAACGGGAATCCTCCTCCAAGACCTCCGGTCAGTTTTCCCATGCTTGAAGAGCTTTCTTCCTCGACCATCCGGAGCGCTTCGTTTGCCGCAGCCATTATAAGATCCTCGAGTGTCTCGATATCATCGGGATCGACCGCTTCCTCGGACAGCTTCACCTTCGTGATCTCGCGCTTTCCGGATACGGTGACCTCAACCGCTCCGCCGCCGGCTTTTGCGGTGAATTCCTTTTCCTCAAGTTCCTTCTGGTTCTCTTCCATCTGGCGCTGCATCTTCTGCGCCTGCTTCATCAGATTTGCCATGTTCCCGGGCATTCCGCCTCCGGGAAATCCTCCTCTTTTTGCCAT
>JAFZRD010000191.1 GCA_017620055.1 Lachnospiraceae bacterium | reverse complement strand
TTGTGATGTTTGCGTTGATCGCGCCTGTCTGAACACCAAGACCGATCTGCTTAGCGTTGACACCGCCACGGCCTGTCTCTGCATTTGCAGCCGATGCAGACTGTGTTGTCTGGTACATGAGTTCCTGGAATGTTACGTTCTGTGACTTATATGCAACGGTGTTTACGTTTGCGATATTGTTACCGATAACGTCCATCTTGGTCTGGTGAGTTTTCAGTCCTGCAACGCCTGAAAAAAGTGATCTCATCATAAGGCATTTACCTCCTTAGCCTGTGGCCCGTCTGTCATTCGGGGCCCGGAGGGATCTCCGTAAGGTCCGATCCCGTTTATAAGTTCCTAAGCTATCACTGCTCCGTCTATATTTGTAAATACTCCGCCGTCTTTGTCGCTTCCGTCAAGAGCTGTGATAACGGTCTGATTTTTCACATTTACTATGAATGCGAGCTGGTCGACCATCACCAGTGATTCGTTAATTCCCTTCTGCCCTGCAGCCTGCATCCCTGCGGAGAGTCTCCCGATAACCTTGTCCGATAACTCGATGTTTCTTTCGGATAACCGGTTGGCTGCGTGCTTGGAAAACTTCGGTATCGTTGCATCCGACTGCTTGTCTGCAAGTACCTGTGCGAACGATCTTGTTCCAAGTTTTGAGACTTCGCTGCTCTGGCTTTTTTCTAAATACTCATTTGCTGCCTGTTCGATGGAAGGGAACTGTGCGTTTAATATTTTCATAAACGACCTCCTGTTCTATCGTGGCGACTGTCATGCGTTCTCTGCTTCCTCAACGTGTACGAGTTCTTCCATTCTCTCCTGATACTTTGCAAAATCCGAAAGCGTTACGGGTGATAAGAAGCTCTTTTCGTATGTGGACATATCGTTAAGAACCGCTGCGAGGTTATCGATAACGTCCCTGTAACTTGTTGTCAGGTTTGCAAGTGTCGGAAGCGAGTTCATGCTGTTGTTGAAGTCTGTTGCAAGGTTGTAAGCGTTCAGATATTTCTCATCAACTACCGAATCAAGATCATCGATCGAGTATCTGTTTTCGCCGATGTTGAGGTATCCTTTGCCGTTCTCGACGGATACGTAATCGACCTTGCCGCCTGTGATCGTCTCTTCTCCGGTAAGCTCATTCTTCTGCTTAACCGTTACATACTGTCCGACAAGCTGTGAAGCTCTGGTCAGATCGTTTGATGCAACGAGGTTGGTCATCTGCTCGAGTTCGGAGAATGTTGCGAGCTGTGATACATATTCGGTGTTGTCAGTAGGCTCCAGCGGATCCTGGTATTTCATCTGTGTGACCAAAAGCTGGAGGAACGCTTCCTTGTCAAGGTCGCCTGACTTTGCACTCGTGTTGTTCTTGGCTTCGGCAGCAGACACACCGTTTTTCTGGATCTCTCCGTTTACTATGTTTGCTACTGTTGACATAGGCTGTCTCCTTTACTGTTTAAGTTATGCCTTGTAATCCAGGCTGTTTCCTGATCTTGCCATCATATCCGCTGCTATCTGTTCATCTTCTTCAAGTTCCTCGATATCAGCTTCATCAAGATCGTTGAGGTTGAGCCGCCTCCTCGTTCCTGTTCTTCCGGCTCTTGCGCTTTCGCGTTCGCTGTTGCCGTTCTCCGTATCGGAACCGGTGCCCTTGTTAAGATCGTAGTTTGCGACTGATACTTCAACCGCTTCTACTTTCATTCCCTGTTCGTCGAATGTCTGCTGCAGTGTGATGAGCTGGCTCTCAAGTGCCGCTTTGACTGCTTCATTCTCAACGAGGATGTGGGCTGTCACCACTCCGCTGTTCGATGCGATGTTCATGTTGACTGTCCCGAGTGATGCGGGATGAAGCTGCATCTCCATCGAAGTCGTCTCTGCTGAGTAGTTGACTCTGATCGACTGTGTTACCTGGCTCATTATCGATTCGGCATCTGCGTTCGAATATGTGGTAACCGTTTCGACGATCTCTCCGAGGTTATTAACTTCGGTATTTACTACCGTTGTCTGCTGGGGGGCTGTGTTTATCACTTCCGCATCCACGAATCTTGAAGTCTGTTCAGCATTGTTGTTGCTGTTGTTTCCAAGGTTTGACTCTTCGGTCTTTACCGTGGCCTTGAAAGTCTCCGTTGTGCCTACACTCGTTCTTGCGAGTGGATCATCCGTTCTGACTTCCTCTGACTCTGCCCGGTTTACCTCAGTAACAGGTTTTTCAGGCTTTGCTTCGGGTGTCCCCTTAACCTCTACCGTAACAGCTTTTGCTTCCGTGCCTGCTGTCTGGTTGTTGTTATCTGTATTTAGTTGTGATGCATTAACTGCATCTTCGTCGACATCCTTGTCTTGGATCGGCATCTGCTGTATGTTCATCCCATCCTTGGGTATGACCGCTTCATTTGGCTGAAGCTCAGGTGCCACTGAATTGTCATTCTGATCTGAAAGAGTTTTCTTAACCGCATCAATGAAAGAATCGTCCGTGAATATCTTTTCGGTGTCAGTTTCAGTTATACCGAACTGTGCGGCAAGATCTGCAACCGCGTCTTCTGCTGTCTGTACGATCTCTTTAACGCTTTCGTAAAGGTCCGCGTTTGTGATGAGTGAGATCGAATCGGTTATTCCCTTAAGCTCCATACATAAATCTTTGATGCTTACGGGATCGAGCAGGTCGACTACGGTAAGTCCGAGAGTTTCCATCGCTTCTGTAAGCTCTTCGTCGCTTACTTCAAGGACTTCTTTGATCGTGTTTACGATCTCTTTGATATCCTCGGCAACTTCTTCGGTAAAATCAACCCTGTCGCTTTCGTTAGCGATCGGATCACGCTTTACCGGCTCCTCGGCTTTGATCTCTTTACTCTTGGGTGTTTCGACTACCGTTCTGGTCGTCTTGGTATCATCCTGGGGCTGAACCTTTTCGACTCCATCTTTGGCATTGTTCATGACCTCGGAAAACCCCTGAGCATCGGAGACCTTTGCATCACCGGCTTTTACACCGGCCGTAACGTTTGTGAGAAGAAGTTCACTCACATTTGTTACCGTAGTGTTTGCCATCTTCCGTCCTCCTCTCTTCAGTTTTCATGGTGCATTAACACTCATATTCTTTATCGGACTTCGCGCCCGAAATCTTAACCCCTATTTAATCCGGATCCATAATTTTCGTAAGTCGCGAAGCGATGTCCTTATCCATAGCTTGGAGGATCTTCGCGCGCGGATTAGGCTCCATATGGCCGAGGATCTTGGCAACGAGGTCGAGGTTGTCGCCCATCTCGTTGAAGATCGCGGCTGCCTGCTTCGGCTTCATCTCGGAATATGCCTTGACATACTCATCCATTATCTTGTCGGTTTCGATCTGCTGGACAACCTGCTTGTACAGGTATTCTGCATTATCGGGATCTATCTGTTCGTAATATGCCTTGTACTGGTCTATCTCAGGTGCTTTGTCCGAGAATACAACTTCTTCGTAGAACTCGGTCTTGAGCTTCTGGAATTCGACCTGGCTGTCTTCAAATGTACGCAAACGAACGATCTCTTCCTTGAGCGCCTTGATCTCCTCGTTCTCCTCATCGCCGCCCTTGGCAGCCTCGGCTTTTAGTCTGTCGATCTCCTTGTTGAGGCGTTCTATCTCAGCAAGCGCATCCGGCAGGTTATCGAATTCTCCCATGTATTCTTCCACTTCCGTAGGCTCGGGAAGAACCTTGTTGATAACCGGCACGTCCTTAAGTATCGGACGCAACACGCTCGAGCCGAATCCACCGATATCAAGCTTGATAAGAAGCCCGAGTATGGCGATCCATATGAGGACGATCAAAATGACAATAAGAAGAACAGACGGTGAAAAGCCTTCATCTTCATCGTCTACATCCGCATACATGGCGCCGGCATCAGTGGCAAGAACGTCTATACCTCCACCCTTCTTTGCTGCCTTCTTGGCCTCTTTTTCTCTTTTCTTTTTTTCCTTGGGACTGAGTTCCTCTAATTCTTCTTCGTCTGCCATTACATATCCCTCAAGTATCTTTCTTTGAGAGCCACGCCATTTAAATCCACTTCGTGGAGGCGTGGCCTACGTACTGCAAAGTTTTCATAGAAAACTTTACAGTACCTAATCTTCTTCAGCTGCTCCGAATCTGTAGCTGACAAGTTCATCAATCTCTTTACTCTCCTTTGCCGCCTCTTCGGCCTTGAATTCCTCAAACTGCTTCTCCTTAAGAAGCTCGTGCATCTTACGGTCCTGCATTGCCGCGGTCAGTTTTGCCCTTGCGACCTCAAGTTCCTGACGTGCTGCCGCAAGATTGAGGCGCTGCACTGTCACATGATACTTGATGACCTCAAGAGCATCCTCTGCTTCCTTGATCGAGCCGACGTCAAGTGCAGACTCTACAAGTCTCTTAAGTTCAGCCTCATAACCGTCGCGCCGCTCGATAAGAGCGTTCAGCTTGGCCTCTTCCTCGCGTTCTTTTGCGGCCGCGATCGCGAACTCATTCTTTGCCTGAGTCTCTAGCTTCTCTTTGACATTCAGGATGTTCTGCATCCTGTAACGAAATCTTGCCATAATTTGTTGTTAGGGGGTACCACCGAAGGTGGTGGGACCCTGACTACACCGCGAGCCCCCTTCAGCGAAGCTGAATTCAAATGGGCGAGCGTCATTAATTAGTTTCTTCCTCGGAGAAGATGCTCTCAAGCATCTCGATCTCCTCGTCAAGCGAATACCTGCTGTCCACGTCCTGGCAGAGGAATTCATTGACCTTATCTATCTTCTCTATCGAGTAATCAATGTTCGGATTCGCACCCGCTTTGTAGGCCCCGATGTTGATAAGGTCCTCGGCCTCGGTATATGTTGCGAGCACGGTCTTCAGCCTGTTGGCAACCGCCTTGTGTTCCTTCGTCGCTATCTGGCTCATGCAACGGCTGATGCTCTGCAGCACATCGATCGCGGGATAATGATTTTTATGGGCAAGCTTACGGTCAAGCATTATATGCCCGTCGAGTATCGACCTGGCCGTGTCCGTGATAGGCTCGTTAAAATCATCGCCGTCGACAAGCACGGTATAAAGCCCTGTTATGGATCCCTTGTCATCACAGCCGGCGCGCTCGAGGAGCTTCGGCATCTGGGCGTAAACGCTCGGCGGATATCCTCGTGTTACAGGCGGTTCGCCGCTGGCAAGCCCTATCTCACGCTGTGCCATCGAAAAACGTGTGAGCGAATCCATCATCAGGAGCACGTCATTGCCCTGGTCGCGGAAATACTCCGCGATGGCTGTTGCGGTCTGCGCCGCCTTACGCCTGACAAGCGCGGGCTTGTCGCTCGTTGCGACTACGACAACCGACCTTGCCATACCTTCCTCGCCAAGGTCTCTTTCGATGAATTCACGTACCTCTCTGCCTCGCTCTCCGATAAGTGCGATAACATTTATGTCGGCCTTTGTGTTTCTCGCGAACATTCCGAGCAGCGTACTCTTTCCTACGCCGGAACCCGCGAAGATACCGATTCGCTGGCCTTTTCCTATCGTCATGATACCGTCGACCGCCTTGACACCGAGCGGCAGGATATCGCTTATTATCTCGCGCTTAAGAGGATCAGGAGCCGGTGCTTCGATCGGATAACTCTGTGTGCAGTTTACCTCCGATCCGTCTATCGGTCGCCCGAGTCCGTCAAGTGCCATACCGAGAAGTTCAGGACCAACCGGTACCGAAAGGGGATAACCCATGTTTTCAACAACGCATCCGAATCCGATCCCTTCGGTTGCCTCGAACGGCATCAGAAGCGTCTTACCGTCCTTGAACCCGACAACCTCGGCGAGGACATATTTGTCCTCCTCTTCATCGACTATTATCTTGCACAGATCATCAAGTTTGGCGTCAGGACCGTTACTCTCGATAGTCAGTCCGACGACATTGACAACTTTTCCCAATTTCTTAAAAAAGGTCTTTTCACAGACCTTTTTGTATTTATCGAAATCCATCATTTCTCCGTATAAGACAGTATACGCAGTTCTTTGTTAAGAAGTTCGAGCTCAGTCCCGAGTCCGCAGTCATATATCCCGCCGTCGGTCTCCACAAAACTGTTGCCCGGAGACAGCGTTATATCTTCAATGATCTCTACCGTAGCGGAAGTCCCGAGTCCCTCAGTGAGCTTATCCCTGTTCGCGGTTACGAACTCGTGATCTTCTCTTGATACGTGTACAAGGAAACTCTTGGTGCCTTCAACATTTCTGATCGCATCTTTTAAGAGATTAAGGACAACTTCACTTCGACCGGATAAGTCAATTCCCAGTACATGGGAGTAAATGTCGGTCAGGACTTCAACAAACTTCGGCTCGAGTTCAGCAACCTTCGCCTCATATTCAGCATCCAATGCGGCTGATTTTGCCTCGACCTGCCTTTCCAGTTCGGCAGCCCGTTTAAGGCCCTCATCATAGCCTTTCTCTTCGCCTTCTCTGCGGCCCTCGACCTTGGCCTCTTCCATGATCTTTGCTGCCTGCTCGTTGGCATCATTTAGTATCTGCTGTGCCTGCTCGTTGGCATCGTTTAATATCTGCTCAGCCTGCTCATTGGCTTCATCTATCAGTTTCTGAACCGCTTCGCTCTTTGCTTCCTCTGCCGCCAGTTCATCCTGATCGGTAAGCAATGCATCGACCTGCGCCGCATCAAGTCCTTCGCTGAACTCATCGGCGAAGTCATCTTCCGGAACAGCCTCCAAAAGTTCCGAAAGCGTCTTGATCCGCTCGGATACTGCCTGGTTCGAGTCGATCACACGCTTCGTCTTTTTTTCCTTTTCGGTGGCATAGGTCACATTATATGATTTGATCAGCGCGCTACTAGACAACTATCTCATCTCCTCCGCCACGCGAGATGACGATCTCTGATGCATCCTCAAGACGTCTTATCGTATTAACGATCTTCTGCTGTGCTTCTTCAACATCCTTCATACGTACAGGTCCCATGAATTCCATATCTTCTCTTATCATAAGAGCAAGACGCTTCGACAGGTTGTTGAATATAGCGTTCTGAACTTCCTCGTTGGCACCCTTAAGGGCAACGGCAAGGTCAGAGTTATCGACATCACGCAGCACTCTCTGAATAGCACGGTCGTCAAGCAGCAGGATATCTTCGAAGACGAACATCTTCTTTCTGATCTCGTCCGCAAGTTCGGGCTCGTCGATCTCGAGAGTCTCCATGATATGCTTTTCTGTACTTCTGTCGACTGTATTCAGGATATCTACAACTGCATCGACACCACCGATGATCGTGTAATCCTGGTTGACAAGGGATGACAGTTTTGATTCCAATATCTTTTCCACCTCTTTGATGACATCGGGACTCGTACGGTCCATAAGTGCGATACGCTTTGCGACGTCCGACTGTCTGTCGGGCGGGAGCGCCGATATGATAAGGGCCGCCTGAGACGGGTTGAGGTACGACAGGATAAGGGCGATCGTCTGCGGATGCTCATCCTGTATGAAGTTAAGAAGCTGTGACGCTTCTGTCTTACGTATGAATTCGAACGGCTTGACCTGAAGAGAAGCGGTAAGTTTGCCGATAACGTCAAGTGCCTTTTCATTACCGAGCGCCTTCTCAAGAAGTTCCTTGGCGTAGCCGATACCGCCTTCTGCGATATACTGCTGTGCAAGGCACACACCGTAAAATTCGTTGATGACTTCTTCCTTGACCTGCGGGGTTACGCTTCTCGTGTTTGCGATCTCAAGAGTCAGATCCTCGATCTCTTCCTCCTTCAGATGCTTGAATATGAGCGCACTCCTCTCGGGCCCGAGGGCTATGAGAAGGATAGCCGCTTTTTGAAGACCGGTAATGGTCTGTTCTTTTTCCTTAGCCATTTATTACCCCCATTCCTCGTTCAGCCAGTTACGCAGAAGCTGTGCCGAGGCATCCGGATTTTCATCAACAAATTTCTCGACCATGAGCCTGATCTCAGACTTGGACTCAAGATCGATATCTTCAACAGACTGATGTTCCTGTGTGGTAGTAAGAAGATCGTCGACCGACAGTTCTGTTTCTTCGACGCTCTCTTCCTCTTTGTTCTTCTTGAATGTCGTAAGTACTACGATGAGCAGCAATGCAAGTATCAGTACGATCAGGATGATCTGTGCGATATTTGAAGCCGACAGATTAAGTCCCTCATCCGGCTGGAAGATCGGAACATCATAAGCGACGATCGAAATATTAGCCGCAGGGATTCCGGTTGCATTGGCAACAAGCGTGATCATCTCCTCATCAACTTCCTTTTTGACCTTCTCGCTGTTCTGTAGCGTGAATTCTTCAAAAGTGATGCCGTCGAGCTGACCCTGTGCCTTCACGTCGCTCTCTTTGTAGATAACAAAATGCGATGCCGTGATACCGATGGAAGAATTGCCGTAATCTATAGAACCCGGAGGTGTGACTTTGTCCGTGATCTTCTCACTCGGCAGGTAGTCTCTGGACTCCTCGGTAACGGTATAGTTAGACGCATTACCGTCCTCCATTACATAGGTAGTCTCCTCCTGGTTCGTATCCGTTCCGGGGATACCGCCCGTTCCGCCCGTACCTTCGGCTTCGTATGTATTCTCATGAGCAAGTACGTTGGTGCCGTTCTCATCGGCCTGCGTATACTTATGCTCAGTCTCTTTGAGGGAAGAAAAATCCATCCGCAGGTTCGGCGAAACCTTGACATCCTCATACAGATTTGACCCAAGCAGCACCTGTATGACTTCCTGTCTGAGCGCGTTCTCGGCCTGTGCTTTCAACGCTATCTGGTTGGATGTGTTAAGAGTGCCCGAATTGGCTTCGGCTGCCTCCTGTCCCGAGAACAGAAGATTACCCGCGGTATCGATTATCGATATGTTCTCTGTTGTCTTGTTACCGAGTGCAGTCGCGATATTTCTCGCAAAGTTTTCGGCCACTCCTTCGGGAAGCGTATCGATAAGGTCGAGCATGACACTTGCGTATGCCTCTTCCTCCTTGGACAGAAGAGTTCCGTCATTATCCGGGATGGACAGCGTCACATAGGCCTTCCTGACATTCTCGGTGGCCTCCATTATCTTCTCAAGATGTGACTCCTGATAGAGCTTATATGTCTTCGCCTTGTCTGACTCCGTCGTGGACAGTCCGCCCGCAAGAGCACTCTCAAGGCTGTATGAATCGGCAGGATAATTGTTCGCGCCGAGAAGCAGCGTAGCCTTTGCTATATCCTGCTTCTGAACCGAAATGATAAGTCCGTCATCCGTCACCGTATACGGTATCGATTCGCCCTCGAGAAGTTCCGTGATCTCAGACGCCTGCTTGGTGCTGTCGCAGGTGATCAGCGTCTCGTATCTCGGTCTTGTCAGAATAGTAGCCAAAATGGCAAGTGCCAAAATAACACCTGCCGCTACGCTGATAATTATCGTTTTTTGTTTTGCGGTAAACTTGTTCCACCACTCCAGCACCTTCTGGAGCATTTCCTTA
>JAFZRD010000025.1 GCA_017620055.1 Lachnospiraceae bacterium | reverse complement strand
CGTTGTTCGAAATACATTTGCTTCGTCGCCCTTGGAATATCTAGTCAGTAAATAATTTCTCCATCATATCCACAGTTTCCTCAAACGAGAATTTCTCGTCGGTTTCCTGCATCAGGAATTCGTTGACGGATTTGATCTTTTTGATGGCGTAATCTATATCGGCATTCGAGCCGGATTTGTATGCGCCGATGTTGATGAGGTCCTCGGCTTCCTGATAGGTTGCAAGAACATTCTTTAATTTGCCGGCCGCATCCTTATGCGGTTTCTTGGCTATCTGCGACATGCATCGGCTGATGCTCTGCAATACGTCAACTGCAGGATAATGGTTCTTGTGAGCAAGCGCTCTGTTTAACATGATGTGTCCGTCAAGTATCGAACGGGCCGTATCTGTTATAGGTTCATTGAAATCATCACCGTCTACAAGAACCGTATAAAGACCTGTTATCGATCCTTTGTCGGAACAGCCTGCACGCTCGAGGAGTTTGGGTAATTCCGAATAAACCGAAGGCGGATATCCTCTTGAAACAGGAGGTTCTCCGGATGCAAGTCCTATCTCACGCTGCGCCATGCAGAAACGTGTCATGGAATCCATCATGAGCAGCACATCCTTGCCGCAGTCTCTGAAGTACTCTGCTATCGCTGTTGCCGTCTGTGCGGCCTTTTTTCTTTCAAGAGCGGGTTTGTCGGATGTTGCTATGACCACGACCGAACGTTTCATGCCTTCAGGCCCCAGGTCACGTTCTATAAACTCCCTGACCTCTCTTCCGCGCTCTCCTATAAGAGCGATAACGTTAATGTCTGCCTTGGTGTTCCTTGCAAACATTCCCATGAGCGTCGACTTGCCGACACCGGAACCTGCAAAGATACCTATCCTCTGTCCTTTGCCTATCGTGATGAGTCCATCCACGGCCTTAACGCCGAGCGGAAGGACATCAGCGATTATCTTTCTCTTCATCGGATCGGGTGCAAAGGCCTCAACCGAATATTCTACTCCCTGAAAATCAAAGGGTTCATTGGGGCGTCCGAGTCCGTCCAAAGTGTGACCTAAAAGTGCATCCCCTACTATCACACTAAGCGGTTTGCCGGTATTTTCGACACTGCTCCCGGGACCTATCCCCTCTATCTTGTCATAGGGCATCAGAAGATTCTTGCCCTCTTTAAAGCCGACTATCTCAGCAAGAGCCGGCTGGTCGGATTCAGCTATCTGGCTGGGGTAAACATAGCACAGATCACCCATCTTGGCCTGCGGTCCTGCTGTCTCAATGGTCAGGCCGACAGCGTTCACAACGCGGCCGCGAACTTTAAACATGGGCTCATTTAATATGCTGCTATATTTGCTGAAATCTATATCCATTTATTTCACAGAGTCCCTGATCACCTTCTGTAAGCAAGGAGCATCAGTTTGCGTTTTAATTCTTTGAGTTCTGTTTCAAGCGAGCAGTCAAACACACCGTTTTCGGTCTCGATAAGACAGCTGGCCGGTGCAAGTGTCGCGTCCTGCACAAAGTCAACATTGTCTTCCAGCATACCTGTCTCGGTAAGGATCTCTTCCTTCTGGGACATTATTCTGTGGAAATCATCCTTTGCTATATGAACTATGATATTTCGGGCACCGTCGGTATTGTTGATCGCATCAACCAGAAGTGATGCCACAACATTCCTGTATGTATCGAGATTGACCTTGAAGATATGCTCGTATATATCCGTAAGTGCATCAACGAACTGAGGCTCGAGAGCGGTTATCTTATTCTGGTAATCGGTCTCCAGTTCATCCGCCCGGTTTGAAAGTTCGGCCTTCATGCTCTCGACGCTGGCCATGCCCTCATTGACACCGGCCTCGTACCCTTCGGCATGACCCTCTTCATAAGCGGTCTTTTTTAATTCTTCTGCCTCGATCCTGGCTTCGGAGATGACCCTGTCTGCCTCGATCCTGCAGTTTTCGAGTTCTTCCTTTGCGCTCTCGACTTCGGATTGGATGCGTTGCAGTTCCGCATCATTATTGCTCTTAATGACAGCACTTTCAGAGTCCTCATCGATAAGAGCATCTATGTTCTCTGCAGGAAGGCCTTCAAAGAACTCATCGGAATCGTAACTTTCTTCCTCTATATGAGCAAGACGCGCCCGCTTTTCCTCCTCCTCGCGCATTCTCGTTTCGAGGAGAGCTGACACGTCAACCACTCTTGAATCATCTTCTACATTTACAAAATAGCCTTTGAGCAGATTAGACAATTATCTCGTCACCTCCGCCTCTTGAAATAACGATCTCACCTGCATCCTCAAGCTTACGTATTACCGAAACTATCTTCTGCTGAGCTTCTTCAACGTCCTTCATACGTACAGGGCCCATGAATTCCATGTCTTCCTTGATCATCGTTGCAAGACGTTTTGAAAGGTTATTGAATATGGCATTCTGAACCTGTTCGTTTGCACCCTTAAGTGCAGTTGCCAGGTCATTGTTATCAACATCACGCAGCACTCTCTGTATCGCACGGTCGTCCAGAAGAAGGATGTCTTCGAATACGAACATCTTCTTTCTGATCTCGTCGGCAAGTTCGGGCTCTTCGATCTCGAGAGTTTCCATGATATGTTTTTCTGTTCCTCGGTCTACCGTATTTAAGATATCTACTACAGCGTCTACGCCGCCGATGATCGTGTAGTCCTGATTGACCAGAGAGGCAAGTTTTGATTCGAGCACTTTTTCCACTTCCTTGATGACATCGGGCGAAGTTCTGTCCATGACCGCGATCCTCTTGGCAACATCGGCCTGCCTGTCAGGCGGGAGTGCCGATACGATGAGCGCCGACTGCGATGCCGGAAGGTATGACAAAATAAGGGCGATCGTCTGCGGATGCTCGTCCTGTATGAAGTTAAACAGCTGTGTGGCATCTGTCTTTCTGACAAATTCGAAAGGCTTAACCTGCAATGAAGCAGTGAGCTTCGTGATAACGTCGACAGCCTTTTCGTTACCGAATGATTTTTCAAGCAGCTCTTTGGCGTAGTTGATACCACCTTCGGCGATGTACTGCTGAGCGAGACATACCTGATAAAACTCTTCTATGACCGCTTCTTTGATCTGGGGAGTTACCGAACGGGTATTGGCGATCTCAAGAGTCAGTTCCTCGATCTCTTCTTCCTTAAGATGTTTGAATATCATCGCCGAACGCTCGGGTCCCAATGCTATGAGCAGTATCGCTGCTTTTTGTACTCCCGACATTGAATCGTCTTGATATCTGGCCATTTTAACCCCAATCTTCGGTCAGCCAGTTGCGAAGCAGACTCGCAGCGGCCTCCGGATTTTCATCAACAAATTTTTCTATCATGCGGCGCGTCTCTGAAACGGCCTCGGTTGAAATATCTTCAAGATCTTCAGCAGGCTGTGACTGAAGCATGGTCTCCACAGAAAGCTCCTCCTCGGGCTCTTCTTCCTTCTCCGTACGCATACTCCGAAGTACCACAAACAGCAGCAGTCCGAGTATCACGATGATAAGGAGTATCGTCATGATATCCGTAGCACTGATACCGAGTCCCTCGCTGTCTATGAACATATTCTCGGAGAAAGCAACTATCGAGATGTTATTCTTCGGAAAGCCCGTAGCCATCGCTACCATATCATAGTATTTATCATCAACCTCAAGAGGCGTCCTTGCCGAATTGGCAAGCTTGTATTCATCCCATGTTATACCGTCCAGAAGTCCCTGTGCCTTGACATCGTCCTGACGTACAACTTCGATCCTGGTCAGTGCAAGTGAGATTGATGAATTGCCGTATATGATAGCTCCTGCAGGAGTCTGTTTGTCGGTTATCTTTTCTGAAGGAAGGTAGTTTCTCTCATTCTCCTCTACTTCGGTAGAAGATGTCTGGTTATCCTGCCATACGTATTCGGTGTCACCGTTAGAGTCGGTTCCGGGAACATCCTGATTACCGTTCTTTGATTCAGACGTATAGTTACGCTCGCTTGAAAGGTAACCCTGCGTCTGGCCGTCCTCTACATAGTACTGATGGTCGGTCTCCGAATATGAACTGAAATCAACATCCATGTTAACGGCAACCTCAGCCTTGGAGAATTCTCCCGTTCCGAGAACCACCTGTCTGACATCGGATTTAATATTATTTTCAAACTGAGCCTTGACACTTAACTGGCTTGATGCGGTACCTGACAGAGAATAATTCTCCGCACCGGAATAAAGGGTATTACCCTCCGTATCCATCACCACGATGTCCTTATCTGTCTTGTTGCCTATGGCAACCGCCACGGCATGTGCAAGTCCCGCTGCCGCATCATTTGAAAGCTCTCCGCCGTCAAGATCGAGCAGTACCCATGCCGAAGAATCCTCTTTGGCGGAAATAAGCGTTCCGTCGTTCTCCGGTATATAAAGATCTACAACAGCAGATTTGACGAAATTGAACTTGCCGATAATATCGTTGGCCAGCCTCGTTTCAAGATAAACCTCGTATCTCTTTTGTTTGTCCGATTCGGTGGTAGAAAATCCTCCGCTCGTTACATTGTCTATCGAATAGGCACTCGACTGAATGTCGTTGGCGCCGAGAAGGAGGTTTGCCTGTGACTGCTGCTTGGCGTTTATCTTGATCTGAAGACCGTCATTACTGATCTGGTAATCCAGTCCCTCACCGTCAAGAAGCTCGGTTACCTGAGAAGCCTCCTTGGTGTCCTCGCAGTTGATGAGGATAACGTACTGCGGTCTGGAAAGAACCGTAATAATGATCGCTATGGCAAGAATAATGCCTGCCGCAGCGGCCACGATGTACGTCTTCTGTTTAGTTGTGAATTTGTTCCACCAATCGACAACTCGCTGTATGAGTTCTCT
>JAFZRD010000190.1 GCA_017620055.1 Lachnospiraceae bacterium | reverse complement strand
GATCCCGACGGGATACTCCGTCATGCGCTTTTGTCGATAGATGTCGGCGGAGAAAAAGTATACTCCATGGCATATACAACTGCCGCCAAATACGCCGAGCGCATGGGCATTGCGATAAGAGAGCCCGAGACGCGTGGCGGATATTATTACGTCTCGTATTCGGCGCTTCCTGAAGGATTTTACGACGGGTATTCACTTGCCGATCTGGTAAACGGTGATATCCCGAGCGATGCATATGAGGGCAAGGTAGTCCTGATCGGTCCTTACGCTGTCGGACTGCAGGACGAGTATTTCACGGCGATCGATCACTCCAGACATATGTACGGGATGGAGTATCAGGCAAATGTCATTCAGATGATTCTGGATGGGAACTACAAAGGAGAACTTCCGGACCTGCCGCAGAGGATAGTGCTGTTCGTTGTATGCTTCCTGTGCTTCCTGGCATTCCAGAAGACGAGCTTTAAGTGGTCGAGTGCCGTCATGGCAGGATTCATAGCTCTCTCGCTCATCGCTACATACGTGATGTATTCGGCGGGCATAGTAATGCATCCGCTCTGGTTCCCGGTCGGTATATTTGCGCTTTACCTTGTATCGATAGTGATCAAATATCTGATTTCGGCTCTTGAGAAGCAGAGGGTCACGAGAACTTTCGAGAGATACGTGGCACCGGAGATCGTTGCCGAGATATTAAAAGAAGGCACCGAGAATCTGTCGCTCGGCGGCAAGCTCTGCGATATAGCGGTCCTGTTCGTTGATGTCAGGGGATTTACGACGATGTCGGAACGTCTCGATCCGGAAAAGGTTGTTTATATCCTTAACCGTTATCTGACGATGGCGAGCGGATGTGTTGAGAAGAACAGGGGGACGCTTGACAAGTTCGTCGGAGATGCGATGATGGCGTTCTGGGGTGCACCGATCCCGCAGAAGGATGCGGTCCTTAATGCGGTCAGGACGGCCGCAGACATAGTGAAGGGCGCGGAAAAGGTATCGCTGGAATTAAAAGATGAGATAGGTGAAGAACTCAACGTCGGAGTAGGTGTTCACTACGGCCCCGCGGTCGTCGGTAACATGGGTGCCGAGAGACACATGGACTATACCGCGATCGGTGATACGGTCAATACCGCTGCTCGTCTCGAAGCAAACGCCCCGAAGGGCACTGTCTATATAAGCAGAAGTGTCGCAGATGCACTTGGAGACGGTATAGCTTACACCTCTCTCGGAAACACGGTACACCTTAAAGGAAAATCAGACTTCGAAGTATTGCAGCTCGATCCGGATCATTCGAAGTTCCTGACAAATTCATTCAACATGGATTCGTGAGCCTTTGTAACTTCTCTGACTTCATCGGATGCCTCGATGAATATCTCGGCGATCTCGGGATCGAACTGTGTTCCCGCGCCTTCTCTGATGATATCCATGGCTTTCTCGAATGAGAACGGTTCTTTGTAACTTCTCTTTGAAACAAGAGCATCAAATACGTCCGCAACGGCCATGATCCTTGCGGATAACGGGATATCCTCACCGGCCTTGCCGCTGGGGTATCCTTTGCCGTCCCATCTCTCATGGTGGTAGGTTGCAAGGTTCTTGGCTTCTTTGAGATATCCGCTGTCGGAAACGAGGGACATCGCGCTGTCGATGATCTTGCTACCGGCTGTTGTATGGGTCCTCATTATGACGAACTCCTCATCTGTAAGTTTGCCCGGTTTGTTGAGGATGACATCCGAGACCATGATCTTTCCGACGTCGTGAAGAGGAGCCGAGTTGCATACGTCGTTGATGAAATCGTCAGTAAGTATATCCGGATGAAGCCCTTTCTCTTTCATCTTCTCAGTTATCAGTTTGACATATGCGGCAGTCTTGCGCACATGGTCGCCGGTGTTCTTGTCACGGCTCTCGACCATGTCTGCGAGAACGTATATAAGGCCGTTCTGCATATGGGCGATCTCTTCACCCTTTTCTTCCACATCCTGAAGATAGCCGACTGTCTCGGCGATCGTCTTTGATAACGATTCGTAAAGGTTCTCTATCTCATCACCCGTTGAGATGTCAAGGTGCTGAAGTCGGTCGATACTGATATCCCTTCCCTCCTCGCTGTCGTATGCGAACTTTCTGGCTGACATCGTCATCGCCGCGATCGGATAGATAAGATGGTAGTCAACGAGCCAGATACAGAGCGCGAGAATGAAAATGTAAAATCCCATGAACAGGGAGAATACTTTGGTCATGTAGTTAAGGCTTGTCATACGGATGTTATCGACCTTGATGTCGGCTCCCGCATAACATACGCAGTTGCCGGCCGTGTCAAATACGGGCTGGAAAACGGTGAGAAGCTTTCCGTAGTTCGTATCGTCAAGAAGCGGTTCGAGTTCGTTTCCGGCAAGAAGCGCATCTTTATACGGAATGAGATACTCCTCGAGAGGAATGTGTTCGCCTGCTTTCTGGGCTTTGACCTCGGGGGTGTCAAGGTCAAAGAGGACGGTCACCCCGTCATCGGTGAATTTGTAAACATATATGAACTCAATATCGGGATTGCCGTTCCTGATACCGAGAAGCCTGGCCTCGATCTTCCTGTATTCGTCGGATTCGGTTCCTTCGTTTATGTATTCTTCTATCCTGTCGGGATCAATGAGATTGGCGGCAAGCTTGGCGGCACTCGTGCACGCATATGTGTACTGCCTCATCGCAAAGTTCTCGTAGAGGATATAACTGATCATCGTCGTAACGACTGCCACGCAGACCATGATAGCCGTGATGATCGAGATGATCTTGCCCCTGAGAGAGAATGAACGCGTCTGGTTATGCTTCGCATCGAAGAGCGCCTCGTCCGAAAGAGGTGCCTGGCGCCATCCGGTCAGCCACAGTCCCGGTTTCAGTCTGTCCGGGATAAGCTTTATTATGATGAAAACGATGATGACTGTAAGACCTTTGTCGACCAGGTCGATAGCGACATCGGAGAGCATCTGTGCCCAGAAGACACTCAGTTTTCCGCTCTCAAGAAGAGTCTTTGCGAACGGGGCCGATATCCCTTCGCCCATACCGAATCCATAGAGCAGGTATGTCAGGACGGAACCGAGAGCACCGCCTATAAAAGCGAACAAAGGGATAGTGGCAAGTGCTTTTGGGAACTTGTCAAACCACCCTTTACGCCCGAGATAGGAACCGCTCGCAGCTATCATCGTGGAAAGCACGACATAGTAAGCATTGCCGGGATTTCCCTGCATGTTGATGATGTTGTTGAGATACCCGACGACGATGCCGGGAAGATATCCTCCCAGTACTGCGGCAAGAAGCGTGCCGACGTTGTCCATGTAAAGCGGCAGCCTGAAATATGACACGGTCCTCGGAAGTATGAAATTGATCGCGATCGCTCCTGCAAAAAAAGCGATCTGGAACAGAAGGTATCTGTTGCTCTTTTCTTCAATGGGTTTTCCCAATCGGTCTTTAAGCATAATTGTCACCTCGTCACTATCTATGATATCGCAAAAATCATACTTAATCAATTGATAGTCCGTATTTTGCTCTGTATAATATCAGTGAAAATCACATCGAAGGAGACTTCATATAATGATAAAGGAAGAGATAAGAGACAGACTCTTTGCGGAGAGTGATGAGAAGTACGCGAAGATGCAGGAGAAGATAATCCCCACGGTTGCGGCGGATTCCATCATCGGAGTCAGGACGCCCGCGCTTCGGAAGTTCGCGAAAGAGCTTGCCAAAAGAGACGACGTGAGTGATTTTCTCGACGATCTTCCTCATAAGTATTTCGATGAGAATCAGCTGCATGCGTTTATCGTATCCGAGATGAAGGATTATGAAAGCTGCGTTGCCGAAGTAACACGGTTTCTTCCTTATGTAGATAACTGGGCGACCTGTGACCAGATGTCTCCGAAGGTGTTCAAGAAGCACAGGCAGGAGCTCGTCGACACGATAACGGACTGGATCGGATCAAACAGACCGTATACGATAAGGTTCGGGATAGGTATGCTGATGGAGCATTTTCTCGATGAGGATTACGACATAAAGTACCCGGAGATCGTGGCGAAGGTCCGCTCGGAAGAATACTACGTTAACATGATGATCGCATGGTATTTTGCGACGGCGCTCGCCAAGCAGTATGACACGATCCTGCCGTTCATCGAAAAAAAGAAGCTTGAAGCCTGGACCCACAACAAGGCTATCCAGAAATCGGTGGAAAGCTATCGGATCACGCCCGAACAGAAAGAGTACTTAAAGAGCCTGAAGATCAAAAAGGAGAAAAAGGGATGATAAAAGTGCTTTTTATCTGTCATGGAAATATATGTCGCAGTGTCAGTGCACAGTACATTTTTGACATGCTTGTCAGCGAAAAAGGTCTGGAACATGAGTATTCGTGCGACTCGGCGGCAACGAGCCGCGAGGAGATCGGCAATCCCGTTTATCCTCCGATGAGGCAGGCACTTGTCACGCATAATGTGCCGATCGGGGATCACAGGGCGAGACAGATGCGCCGG
>JAFZRD010000189.1 GCA_017620055.1 Lachnospiraceae bacterium | reverse complement strand
ATCACCTGCCGCCCCTTTGACACGACGTGCGATATCATCTCCATATAGACTTCCGTCTTGCCGCTCCCGGTTATACCGTGGATCAGATACGTATTCCTTATACCGCTGTCATATTCCCCGCAAAAATCATCCGCTATGCTCTTCTGTGCGGGAAGGAGAGTTACGGCATCCCCGGCAGATACGCTGTTTACCGTGTTCCTGTATACGCGCTTTGAACGAACTTCCAGGATACCCTGTTCGGCAAGCGCCCTGATCGTTGAAGCAGATATGTTGAGCTTTCCCGTAACGAGCCTGTAGTCGATGGAGCGTTCCCTGATCAGCTCCTCAAGAAGCCTTGCCCTTGCGACCATATGCTTCCTGACGAAATGATCGAGCTTTTCGGAAGCCTCTTCATCAGAAAGAAGAAGCACGATATCACGCTGCTCTACCGCCCTGACCTTCTTCTTGACGGGCAGTACTGTTGAAAGCGCCCGGTTCATCGTCGATCCGTATCTGTTCTTCATCCAGTAAGCCAGGCGTATGAGCTTCTGCTCGACAAGAGAATCATCGCCGGTCACGGATATGATGTCCTTGACCTTCCCGGGATCGTACTTTGACTTATCGGAAATGCCGAGAACAAAACCGCTTATCCGGCGGTTTCCGGCGCCGAACGGAATAAGGACGCGGCTGCCTATGACAACCTCATCCGAAAGATGCGACGGGATCCTGTATGAAAACGTATGATCAAGATTCTCGTGCGATATGTCAACGATTATATCAGCGTACAGTTCTCTCATTTTGTCCGTAAGAAAAAGCTCCTCCGCTGACGAAGGAGCCCGTTATCAGTTATTAAGCTTGTCGAAATGATCTTCCAGCAGCCTTATGACCGCATCGATATCAGTACCTTCCGGTACGATCACCGCCGTACCGCTCGTAACGTCCCATTTGAAAACAAGATCGTAAGGATCGTTCTGGATCATGTAGCGGATATCGTCTCCGTCCATCTGGATTATCCTGCCGCCGATATCCCCTTCTATACTCTTGAGCAGCAGTATGAAACCGTCCAGTTCGTCCCGATAATCGTGCTTGATGTAGATCCGGTTATCTTCGATTGATGTAATCTCATACCCCATCATAGGCCGCGTCGATCCCGAATCACTTCTTGCTGTCCTGAGCCGTTCCGAACAGATCCCTGTACCATGCAAGTGCTTCAACATACGCATCGTACACGGGTGCTTCGTTTATGTTGTAGACGATCATCTGTCTTGAGAGTTCTGACCACTGTGCTATCTCGTAGCATGTGATGAACTCGAATACCTTGGCAAGATCACCCTTTCTCTCAACGAGTGCCTCCGTGATCTCCTTGGATACGTTGACCATCTGAAGTGCTTCTTTCATCGGCTTGTCAAGGATGATATCAAGTACCGAGAACAGTCCCATCAGGAACAGTTCTGAGGAAAGTGCCGCCATCTCAAACGTCGGAGCAAGATTCTCGGCGAACTTGGCGCGAAGCAGTGAGAGCCTTGTGATCTCGTTCGGCTTGTCGGCACACAGTTCGTGCGATACTACCGCGTTGATCCACTTCTTCAGTTCCTTCTGTCCGAGCATTGCAGCCGCATGTCTTATAGATGTGATCTCCGAATTGATGGCCATATGGTTGACCATGCGGAGAAGTTCGATTACAAGCGCCGTATCACGTCCGATGATATCGGCAGCCTTCGTCAGTTCGAAGTCCGGGTTGTTGACGATCTTCAGAAGTTCTATGTAATTGACCTTCAAAGGTGCGACCTTTGTCGAGCCCTTCGTTACCGGAAGTCTGTAAAAATCACCTTCGTACAGTGAATAGGCACCGCCCTTGGCAAGCTCCTCGTAATCCTCGATCGAGTCAACATTGACGGCGATCAGCTTGATGTCCGGATATACTTTGGAGAAGAAATTGCGGGCAGCAACCATGTTGATCTTCTTGTAATCAAGCATGATGTAATCAAGAAGTCCGAGTATCGGTGCATATTCCTCGAACTGCTCTATCGCGAGCTTCCTGATCGCAAGCTTGTAGTTCATGAACTTGAGCTGCTGGAGTCTCTTGATGTACGTCTGATCGGCCGGGATCGTATGATCGAACAGCAGAACGACCTTCTCGTGAGGCATCGAACAGTTCTCTTCTATCGGAGAGAATATGGATATCTTGGACAGCTCCACGAATACTTCCTGATTATCGGCAAGTGTCCCGGCTCCGAGACTCTCAACAACCTCCAGACCGAGTATCGTACCGGCTCCGTCAAGCGAACCCGTTCCGAGCATACTCGGATTACGCAGGTAATTCTGCTTCTGCGCGAACAGTGAATATGCGCATACAGCCGAATTTCCGTCAAATAATGGAATTAGTGTCGCAAGCATTTTGTCTCCTCCTTCTTCCTGACATTATAATATCAGAAATTCGAATATTTTTCCAATCATTTATCGAACATCAGATCATCCGTCAGCTCAGGCGGTAGCCTTCTCTTTCAGGAATCTGATATAAGCCTGTTTGGTGAGAGGTCTCGAGAAATAGAACCCCTGTACTTCATCGGCACCCATCTCGGTGAACGAATCGAGCATCTCTTTGGTCTCTATCCCCTCGACCACTACCTTCTTCTTCATGCTCTTGATCATCCCGATCAGGTTTCTGATTATGATATGATGTCCTCCGCTCTCCTCCATGATAACGAACGCCCTGTCAAGTTTGATGATATCAAGCGGCAGTGAGGCTATCCTCATAAGGTTGCTGTATCCGGTACCGAAATCGTCAAGCGAGAATGAGAATCCGTGTTCCGAGAGCGTCGAGATATTGCCGTATAGCTTCGACTGTGAATAAGCACTGGCTGTCTCCGTGATCTCGAGATTGATCTTCTCATGATCGACATCGTATCTGCTGCAAAGGCTGATGATCTCCTCGGCAAGGTCGCCCCTGAGGCACTGCATAGCCGACAGATTGATCTCGATATAATCCACTCCGAGATCTTCAAAATCAGGGGATGCAATGAACTTGACGACCTCTTCGAGAACAAAGCTTCCGATCGAATGGATAGCTCCGTTCTTCTCGGCGATCGGTATGAACATCTCCGGAGAGATATATCCGTACTTCGGATCTCTTAGGCGCAGCAGCGCTTCGGCAGAAGAGAACTTTCCGGTCTTCGTATCATATATGGGCTGATAGAACACCGAAAAATAATGGTTTGTGAGCGCACGTTCTATTATCGCCGACATCTCTTTTTTGATCTTGAAATCATCGGTGGCGGTAATGCTCGAAGCCGATACGACCCTGCCCTGCGACTGGGCCTTGTCAAGATCGGTTATGAGCATGAACAGCGAATTGATGTCCGAGATGTCATCGGGGCAGACGACAAGGCATGTATTGATCTCAAGTTCGAAATCCGATATCTCCATCCTTATGTTCTGTCTGATCGTGCGGCCTATCTCATCGGCTATCTCGGACGCGAAAGCAAAATGCTTTCTGGACAGTTCTATCGCGAACTTGCCGTCGCCGTTGTAGTAACACATGAACTGTGCATGATACTTCCTCATGATACGGAGTATCTCCGCGGAAACGGGCGACATCATCGCCAGCATCGCATCATATCCGACCATCCTCATTGCATATTTGAAATTGACTATGTTCAGGAGGATCAGTTCCATCTGTTTGCCGCTCTTGAAATTGGTATCCATATCCTCGGCAAACACTTTGTATGTGTGCATTCCGGTCGAAGGATCGATCGAGTCCTCCACCCTCTTGTTGATAAGTATCAGCGTCATGATACACATCGTGATCGTAAAGCAAAGTATGTGATGTCTCGGCAGGATCATCTGTATTATCATGCCGAGCAGAACTATCGTGATCGGTGCGAGAAGAACGTAATACCTCTTCCTGTCGATAGGTTCAAGGTTTCTCTTGACGAACATGAACGTTATGAACATGTACAGCACGAAAACGATATATCCGAGATAATATCCGGCATACACCGCAAGATCCTTCCCCGGAATGACCCTGAACGCGACCGGATAGAAGAAATTGAGCACAAGAACGGACACATACACAAACATCGGAAAGATACACATGACAACATGCATCCAAAGCATGGTGATCTTGTGCCACATATCGGTCGTCGCGAGAACGTATATGAGGAACAGGAACGGTATGAATGCCAGAGACAGGAAATAGGCGAAGTTCACGTTCAGGAACCTGAAGTCGGAAACGACATCAAGGCCCGCAAACCTGACTCTTGTTGCATCGCACGCAGCCGCTGCCATCGTCGCAAATACGATGAGCGACATCACCATGGCCCTGTATGTACCGCGCACGGTGGTGCGGAAATAGTAGACCACGATTATAGTCAGCAGCGCCAGTGCGCAATAATCATATGAGGCTACATCATTACCCATAACAATACCCTATCTCATCAGAATGAATCTTATCAGTTCGCTCTTTGAAAGCGGCCTGCAGAAGTGATAACCCTGCATATAGTTACATCCGAGGCTCTCAAGCCTCATCTTCATTTCCTCATCTTCGACACCTACCGCGACCGGATCGATCTCGAGGTCCTCGATCATACGAAGGCTGCCTTCAAACACCGCACTGTTGTCACCCCTCATGCCTTCACGTACAAAAGTCCTGTCGAGTTTGATACCGGACAGCGGCATCTTGGCTATACGTTCGACCTCGAATATACCTGCTCCGAAATCATCCATGAATATCACGAAACCGACCTGGGAGAGCGCATTGACATTGTCCCTCATCTTCTCAAACATATCCTTGCCATCCACGTCCGTGATGTTGAAGCATATGTTCTTCGGCTGGACATTGTATGTCTTGAGCGTCGACAGCATGACACTCAGAAGGTCGCTCCACATACACTGTACCGGTGAAAGGTTGATCTCCACAAATTCAAGCCCCATCAGAAGAAACTCCGGCATCGATACGAACCTGCATGCCTCTTCGATAACATATGCGGTTATGGCGTGTATCGAATTCAGTCTCTCCGCCTCACCTATAAGTATATCGGGCCTGATCTGTCCGAATTCCGGATCGTTGAGCCGCAGGAATGCTTCCGCGCGCACAAACCTTTTGTCCTTTGCGGAATAGACCGGCTGATATTCCAGATAGAACAGATCATCCGAAAAAGCGCGGTCAATGACTTTAGCGATATCATGGCGCAGTTCGAAACGCTTCTTGTCAAACAGTTTCTCCGCATAGCGTAGTTCTCCCGTATATGCTTCCATCTCGAGACGGCCGTCAAACGAGATCAAAAACTTCGGATCATCGATGTCTTTGGGGCAGGCGATGAAACAGACATTGTTCATTGCCTTTACCGACATCTCGCTTATCTCGATCTCGCGGGCCAGTACGGCATTGATCTCCTGCGCGATCCTGATCATGTCATCCTCATATCTGTCATCGGTGATAACCGCATATCTTCCGCCGCCCAGATAATACAGATCGACATCGGCCCTGCACTGCTTTGCCCATTCCTCAAGCCTTTTCGCAAGTGCTACGATTATCTCCTGGACCGTAAAGTATCCGAGCATCTCTATGAGCGCACTGTAGTTGGTCATCACCGACAGAGTGATACCGACCGGCGCATTAAGTTCGTGATACCTGTTGATATCCTGGATATACGCATTCATCGAGAACAGCCCCGTGGATCCGTGCATCCTCTCTTCCGGTGACTGTACCCCAATCATCATCATGAAGAAAGCGACGGATGTGAAGAACATCTGAATGCAGTGTTCCGGATGGATCGCCTGGTAGATGCTAGATGACACCATAATGACAAACACCATCACAACGCTGAACAGTTTCCGCGAGTTAAAGAGCCTGCGGTACTTGATCATCTCGAAATATCCGACGAACATGTACATATATGCGAGAGCATACAGCGAATAGAACATCGGTCCCCTGTGATAAATGCCGTTACCGTCTATGTAATAGATCATCTTCGTAAACGGATTGACGATGAACACGAGCGCCGTTATTACAAATATCGGTATATAGTATGTGTACGACAGTGCCTTACGCTCATGGAGCTTATGCCATATGCCGATGAGTGCGAACAGGAATCCGCAGAAGATCACACTCGTCATGCACGTGCCCCACAGCACGAAAGCATTCGTGATGTACTTAAGGATGACATACCCGCTTCCCATCCTCTCGAGAATGAGACCGAGCATGTCCGCGACGGTAGCCACGACAATATCCGCAACGAGAACAAGAGCCCATCTGTTCAGACGGCCCCTTGTCATCCTGCGCACCACAAGAGATACTATTATCAGCGCCTCAACGAGGAGGCCGCAAAGATCAAAACTGATAAAACTATTCAACCTTCAGACTTTCCCTGCTGATCTGCAGTATCTTATCTTTCATTTCCGTTTCGATACGTCCGAGCTCGACTTCGGCAGCCTGTCTCTTGGCTCTTCCTTCGGCCTGTATCTGCATAACCTCATCAAAAGTCTCGATGAGCATCTGGTTCGTTGTCGTAAGAGTCTCGATGTCGACGATACCCCTTTCGCTTTCCTTTGCGGATTCGACGGACGCGATCTTGAGTGCCTCTGCGTTCTTCTTGAGAAGCTCGTTCGTCATATCCGTAACTTCGCGCTGAGCCCTTGCGGCATCCTGTGAATGATCCAGTCCGATCGCGATGACCATCTGGCTCTTCCACAGAGGGATGGTGTTCACGAGCGTTGACTGTATCTTCTCGGCCATGACCGTATCGTTGCTCTGGATCAGACGGATCTGCGGAGCCATCTGCATTGAGATGTTTCTCGTAAGCTCAAGGTCATATATCTTCTTCTCGAATCTCTCGATCATCGAAGCGTAATCCCTTGCAGCCTGAGAGTCTTCCTGCAGTCCCGATTCCTCGGCTTTTTGAAGAAGTTCCGGAAGCTCCTTTGTCTTGGCCTCGTCAAGCTTCTTCTTGCCGGCTATTATGTACAGACTGAGCTGCTTGAAGTAGTCAAGGTTCTCGTCATACATCTTGTCGAGCATCGCAACATCCTTAAGGAGTACCTGCTGGTGTCCTTCCATTGCCTTGCTTATCTTGTTGACATTGACTTCGGCTTTGTCGTATTTTGCCTTGAGCGATGTGAGCTGGTTTCCCGTTTTCTTGAACAGCCCGAGGAATCCGCCCTTCTGTTCTTCAACCGAGAACCCTTTCAGTTCCGTAACGACTCCCGTGAGCATGTTTCCGATCTCGCCCATATCCTTGGTCCGTACGCTCTTTAACGCTCCTTCGGAAAAATCAGCCACGTTCTTCTGCGCCGCAGCGCCGTACTGGAGCACGAGCTGGGAATTCCTTATATCGATCTGCGACATGAACTTCTCGACCTGTGCCTGCTCTTCCGGTGAGAGATCATCCTCTTTTGCTTCCACGATCTCGGCCGGTTTCGGTGCGCTCATAAGATCCATGAACGGATCCGCTCCCGTCACGCTCTCGGCCTCCTTCAGATCTGTTACCTGGGCATCAATTACTTCACTCATTTTTATCTCCTTTCACGCCTTCCATTCCGGTTGTAAGGCCTTTTTGTACCAATACGGTCTTAAGCACCTGGGCATCCGTCGTGACATCGAGGACCGAGTCCTTGAACAGCTTGTTGAGAAGCTTTCCGAGGGCATCGTTTATCGTGTCCATGGTATTTTCTATGTCACGCTTTGCTTCAAGTATCTCCCTGCCCGGCTCGCTCACCCTGTCATACTCCCTGTAAGCATCGACAAGTTTGACCGATGTGGGCAGATAATAATCCATGAGTTCATGGATCCTCGACATCTGCTCCGGATGCTCCCTGATCCGTGCGAATATCTCTTTCAGAAGTCCTTCGAGCCTGTCAAGTTTGGCTGATATCTCTATCCCCGGGATATCGTTGTTAAGAGCCCTGATACGGGAAATATGATCGTTCCCCTCTCTTATCATACGGGACAGCTCCGCAGACTCTTCCGGCGGAAGCTCCGGGAATTCCTGTTCATCTTCGCTTCGTGCAGTCGTATCTATGACGTTTGAAGAAGAATGTGTCTCAAGTTCAAGATAGTGATTGAACACTTCATCTGTCAGGATGAACGTCTTGCCGTCCCTGTCTATATGTCCCTGCGGAAAATACCCGAGGCTCAGCAGTTTCTTTAGTTCGCGGAGCACTTTTCTCTCCGACTTGTTGGCCGAAAGAGCCAGTGTCGAAATATCTATATACTGCCTCTTACCGATTATCTCCACGTAGCGGTTTGCAAGCGTAGCCATCTTGCCCTGACGGACACCTTTTCCGAGAACGAGCGCGAATACACCGACAAGTGCCACCGGAAAGAACAGATTGGAAAGTGTAAGCCCCGCTGATACGAATCTGACAAGTGCCCACAGCCCGGTAAAACCGGTCCCGATACCGCCTATGATGCAGTTGACCGTGGACATGGCAGAGGCCGAGTTGTTGTACGGAAATGCCAGCTGAGTCGTCGGCTCTCCTCTTTTTGCGAGCCGCTTTGACCGTCTTGCCGCTTCGCGCTCCCTGCGCTGCCGCTCCATTTCCTCACGGACTCTTCTGCGCTCCTCGTGAAGCTTTCTCTGCATGTTCGCAGTCTGCGTATTGCCTGAAAAGTCCTCGCGTCTTTGCGACAACGGTACCGCATTTGGCGATACGTTCTTCGATGAGGCAAGTGCATCGTTCATCCTGTCACCGACACCGTCGAGAAAATTATCGACACTCTTTACAATGACATCGTTCAGAAATGACCAGTCATTGTTCTTCATGCCTTCGGTCCAGGCTTTTTCGAATTCCTTTCCGTATCTGTTGTTCTTATCGTTCGGCATCTTATTGTTGATCCTTCCGGCCATGCGTAAGCTTCGGTTTCATCGTATCGGTCTCGGACTCCGGAATGACACCCTCTCCCTCGAAGGCTTTTCTAATGGAATCCGCTTCGCTGTTATACGCAACAGCCTTCCTGTGCGCCGCACCCTCTGCATCCGTAACGTCCAGATTGTAGAACACGTCAACGGATCCGTCCTTCCTTATCATGAAGCCGCTGTAGGATATCCCGGCGGGTCTTGCTCCTTCCGACTTCTCCCAGAGGTCCGAAACACGGGTCGCCAGCTTAGCGCTTGTTGTATCGCAAAGGGACATGGCATCACTTTCATCCATGGCCCTGCTCTTTTTCACGGAGTAATTGTAGCAGTGTATTTCGGGATCATCCGTATCGTCCGGTCTCAGTGCGTATGTTATCGCCACCTGGACATACTCGGAATCCGACATCGGGTATGAGCATATCTCATGCCATGATCCTTCAGGCACCTCACTGTTTGCCTTATCAAGCATCTCGCCGGAAATACGTGCGTTCAGCTCATCCATCCCGGGAACATGCTCTTTGAACGAATCATAATAAAGCACTTCCTCGACTTCGTTACTCCTGACATCACCCGCGGGGTAAGCATCAAAACCGTAGACCATCACTACGGGAACAAGGAAGGGACGACCTTCTATCCTGTCCGCAGTTGCACGGTCCGCCGCTCTGGCACCCGTGATCTCGTAGTCGAACAGTGCGGATGTCGTTGTATCCCTCGTGTTCGCTCTCATCGAATATATGAAACAGACTGTTTCCTCCCGCGTCTCGGAGTCCACAAGAGCGACTTCCATCTCGAGCGATCCGTCGGAATACTGCGTCGCTCTTCTCACCTCACACTCGGACATTCCGCGGTCACCGAGCAAAAAGCGGTACTTCAGGTAGTTGGTGATCATTATGTGTGCGACACCGTCCTCAAACTTCATCGCGTCATCGGGTATATCCGGAATAGCTCTTAACTTGCCGAACATCGCATACATGATCTGGTTCAGTATACCGGGGTTAACATCGACGTAATTGCTCACTCTTGTCAGCTTTAACGCTTTGTCGGTGCAGTTTCCGACATACAGATGAACACAGTGCCACATGAAATCACTGTTTTCGAACGAGTATGCGCTCTGCTTCTCCACGCAGGCCATATTGATCGCATCACACAGCCCGGCCATTCTTGCAACACCTTCCGGCAGGTCCTCGACATCAAGGCTCTTGGCGGTCTTCAGCGTTGACGCGCTCGTCGCCTCGATAACATCTTCAGCTGTCTCTCTTTCTTCTCTGGGAACAGAGTTGTCTATAAGAAGAGTGCCGTCCTGCATTGCATCGACCTGCCCGAAACTGCTCTTCGGGGCAGGCTCTTTGCCGCATGCACAAAGGCACGAAGACATGACAGTTAACGCTATTATCATTGTCACACTGATACATTTACGCATACATAGTGTATTTTATCACATTTTCACATTTTGTAAAATAATAAGGGCGATGTCACATCGCCCTTAAAAACCGTTTCATATCACCATTTGGCCATATCAGAGAAGTTTTATAAAATCATCCTGAGGCATCGGTCTTGCATAGTAAAATCCCTGAATGACGTTACATCCCATTTCCGTCAGCATGTCGGCCTGTTCTTTTGTTTCAACGCCTTCCGCTACGAGGTCGAACCCGAGCGCTCTCGTCATATTGACAACGGCCGATATTATGACCGTGCCCCTGTCCATGTTCTGCGTTCCGCGAAGGAATCCCATATCAAGCTTTACTATGTCGATCGGCGCATCTTTCAATAGATTCAGTGAAGAGTAACCGCTTCCGAAGTCATCCATGTTGACCTTGAATCCCATATCCCTTATGCTCTGTACCCGCGAGAATATCTCGCTGACATTATCCGAATATGCGCTCTCGGTGATCTCGAACTGGATATACTCCGTTGCCTCGGGATACTTATCCTTAAGCTGCCCTATAACGGTCACTATCGATTCATCAACAAGGCTGATCCTTGATATATTGACAGATACCGGTATCGCACCATGACCGTCCTCCAGCCACTTCGATACCATCTCGAACGAGCTTCTCCACACGAACCTGTCAAGCTCGGTTATATATCCGTTCTTCTCGAATACCGGAATGAACAGACCCGGACTGACTATCGTCCCGTCGGGCTTGATCCACCTTGAGAGAACTTCCGCTCCGACCATCCTGCCCGAAACGTGATCGTATTTGGGCTGAAGATACAGCGTGAATTCTCCGTTATCCATCGCCGATCTCATCTTCTGGGTCACTTCGGCCTCTTCCGACATGATCTTCGTCATCCTGTCGGTGTAGAATATATACGTGTTGTGACTTCTGTCCTTGCTCGTTCTGAAAGCATACGTCGCATAGAGTGCCGCACGTCCGATCGATACCGACATATTGTCCATTTCGTATATGCCGCATTTTAACGTAAGGGGATACTCTATACCGAGATGTTCCACCGACAGCTGTGTATCCGCCTTGAACTGTTCTATGTTCTCCGGCGTGTTCTCGAACAGGCATCCGAAAGTTCCGGCGCCCATCCTGCCGCATTCGCCTCTCTTGTCGGCAAACTCCTCGATGACCTTTGCAACGTATGATATGACCATGTCTCCGCCCGTATTCGAATACAGGTCGTTGATACCTCCGAGTCCGTTTATATCGGCAACAACGAGTACGTACTTCCTGTCGGGATTATCCGCAACACGTCTCGTGACGGCCTTGAAGAACCCTCTCTGGTTAAAGAGGCCCGTCATCGGATCGAGAAGCATCTGTTTCTTCATCTCGTCATTGAGATAATGAACGCAGTCCTCTATCCTGGAATACCCGTTCGCGACCGCACACACCATCTCATAACACGTCTTGTATCCGCATGCCTGACAGTCAAGTTCTTTCTTGACCTTTGTCGTCTTGTGCATCGAATTGAATATCTCTTCAACAACATCGTCGGGAACCGAACAGCTCTGATGATAATCCTCTTCGCCTTCCCATTCGAAATCACGCGTGTTCAGGAACGAGTACTGTTCCTCAAGCTTCGCATACCGCTCATCCGGTGAGAGTTCGCCGTCATCCTGACCCTGCATCGCCTCGTCAAACAGTTTTGAATACTTCGGGATGGAATAGTCCATCGTGAACGAGCTTCTGTCCACGGCCGGCCCGTCGATACAACCGGTCCTGCAAAGATCCAAAGTGACCATTGTCGGGTGGCTGTCACCCGTCATCATCTGATCGGATGAAAGGAGCTTCTCAAGCTTCGAATCGATCCCGACACGCGATTTGAACAGGAGCTTTGGTGAAAAATATCTGGATACGATGAACGAAAAAGCATCATTCTCAACGATCGCACGTCCGATACCGGTATGTATCTCATCAAGATCGGCTGAAAACTCCGACAGATCGGTATCCCCGATATGTTTAAAGAGGGAAGAAAATCCTATGAGATAGTTAATGTTCCTCCCGGTATTGTATGAACTGAATTCGTCATATATGGCGGTACACGGCGACAGAAGCGCAAATCTGTCCTTGATCTCCTTGTACTTGCGGTAGTATATCGCGGCACAGACGCTCGGAAGCTGGACCGGAATGAACTTGTCAAGCGCATCCGGGGCGTATCTGGAAACGTAATTGGAAAATCCCGGACACGTATGTGCGTAGAACTTTGCGGCTCTTCCCTTTTCGTCTATGTTCTCGCGAAGATACTTCGTATGGCAGAACAGACTGATTTCTCCGCCGATGGAGCCGTCATAGATACCCTTTATCCCTATCGACTTGAGATATCCGAACACCTTCAGCGAATACTCCCTGCCGTAGGCGACCATGAACGTCGGATCCACGATGACCGACACCTGCATCCCCTTTCGAAGGTCCGTAAGAAGGTCATCAAGACTGTCGTTATACTCTCTCGCCCTGTGAACACATTCCCTCACACAGGCTCCGCAGTGTATGCAGTTCTTCTCCGAAACGTCAATGCTTATCCTGTTATCGTCATTGGACGATACGTTCGCACCCATGGCGGGACAGACATGCACACAATGGTTACATGCCACACATCTGTCATTCGTCACTATCATTCCGTCGTTATATCTTCTCAATTCCGTGCACCTCTCATCATTCAAATGCAAGGATGATCATTGTCTGGTTTAAGTGTCTGTACATATACTGCTCGCCGTGTCCCGATACTCCTATGAAGTTACCGTATGCCTTTGTCAGGAAATCCGTATATCCGGCAAGCCTCCCGGTCTCGGTGAAATATCTCGTTCTCGAGAAGCAGTTAAATACAAACGAGAACGCCGGATCCGGAATGATCTCATGGACCGTGCGCGAAGTCTCTTCCCACACATCCTCGACCGGATCTATCGGATCGAGCAGAACCACTCTTGTCTGATTATATATCCTGGAGAAAAAGCTCATGCTGCCGTCCGGAAACTGCTCCTTGACGGCAATGATGTACAGCTCGTCATTCTCCATTCTTCCGACCGGATGGAAGAACGCGTTCGCTCCGAGCTCGTCCTCCGGTATCTGCATTGCGGATGCCATGACACCCGTGGCGTTCTTATGGTCGAACTCGTATACTTTTCTCGCGTCACAGTCAACATCGGTCGCGGTAAAGAAATGCTTCGTCGGCTTGAACATGTTCTCCTTGACGATCGCAACCTTTCCGTTCTCGTTATGTATGAACACGAACACGCATGCGTCCATATACAGTATCCCGTTAAGCGATACGCTTGACGGTTTGTCGGGGTTGACTGCCGTTGAAGCGGTACCGCCGCACAGCGGGATATCCGTATCCTTCATAGCCTCCCGGAATGTATCCATGACAAGTTCTTCGCAATTTCCCACGGACGCGTTGAACTCAAGACATACCGTGTTCTCCTTCTCGATCTTCTCGAGAGCGGTTGTTATCGAATCGGCGGAACGCTTCGGATATCTGCTGACCTCAAACAGTACTCCCGATGAAACGCTAAGACCGGATGTGACGGCAAGAACGTTCAGTCCGGCCCTGGCCACACCCTGCGGTGATATGTTCACATCCGAAGTCATACCTATGACGGTCGCATCGGGGAATGAATTGGACAACATACGGGAATACCATCCGAAATTGGCATTGTCGGAAGAAAAGATAACAAGGACCGGCGAAATGAGCTCACCGTTCTCTTTAAGCTGTTCAAGGATCCTCGGATAAGCGTTTGTACCGACCTTATCCTCGGCCTGTGCGATATAACACCTCTTCATATATCCTCCCGAAAAGAAATACCCAGATACTTGATATTCTACACGTTTTATCGTGATCTGTCCACTTTTATGAGCGCATACTCGGCATCTGTCCGGATCTCATCAAGGACAACATCCCCCAGATCCCAAAATCCGTTCATGTTGACCGCGTATTTGGCGGTCTCGACAGGTCCCACGAATATATAATCGATATCATACCGCCTGAGAAAATCACTGCAGTAACCTTTATCTCCGCAGCGGTAGAAATAAGACACCTCATCGGCACGCTCATGCACCTCTTCGGGGGCATTGTGCCACATCCACTCATGCACGAACCATCCCACCGGCGTGCATGCGCCCGAGTATACGGACAGTGCGCTCGAATGCTGATAACTGTCCCCGGCTCCCTCAACGATATTAAGAACCCTCGCATCGTCCTGTTTCAACACATCAGCGGCACGAAGTTCGAAGCTGTACCTCTCGTCCCCGTACAGCCTCTCAAGCGATGAGATGCCGCTTCTTGCGGACGCATCGTAATAATCACCGAGCCATTTACGGCACGAGAACGGAGTGTAATATATGTCCGCTATGGTCAGAACAACGAATACGGTCGCAATGACCGTGTGTGATCGCAGGAGCGACGCCGCAAAGGCGATCCCGATGAATACGGCGAACAGTATATATGCCTGATACGTCAGCTTGAACATCGTATTGAACCGCAGATTCGCTCTTCCGTATATGTCCTTGACGTAGATGACTTCGGGTGTGATCACGAGTCCTGTCGTACACAGTATCGACGCCAGAAGCGCGCTTCTTCCCGCCCTGTTTTTGATCTGTGCATCCGGAACCGTGTTGTAGAGCCAGACGATCAGTGCCACACAGACTGCGACCGGAAGAAACCACAACACGAAGAGTTTGGATATGCTCGTGTGATTTTCGCAGAGGAACAGTCCCGATTCCATCTTGGAAAAACGCAGGCTGAACGGAAGGATCGAAACAAACGATACCGCCGTCACGAAGCAGGCTTTGGCAGCGATACCGCCAAATGTCCCCGGTTTTGCACCGTACCGTTTAAGATCAAAGAAGACGGTCATCGCTCCGGTTATCACGAAATAGATCGCGAAATCCCAGTAGTTGGCACCCTTGTAATATCCGAGCAGCATCGATATTAGAAACAGCTTATACCATACGTCCCCTTTGTCATCGTCCTCTTCGCTTCGCATGCATATGTCAAACAGCAGTGCCAGAAGCGGCAGGACAAATATCACGTTTATGACGTGCGCGTGAAGATCCCCGAGGATGACCGAATATGCCGGAAATTCGTTCTTGCCGTTATCGGGATCGCCAAGCTCGGTACTGATGTAAACGGTCGCGTCCGAAAACCAGTAATCAAGATCGCGGTTTCCGAACAGGCGGCCGAGGACGGGCGATACGATCCCGTACAAAAGCCAGTGCGGATTGGCTCCGAACGCGGCGATGGCGCCTCCGAGAACTCCTCCCGAAAAAGCGCATCTTCTTTTTCTGGCAGTATCCGAAAAAAGTGCTCCCGCAATACCCGATACAAGTTCGAACACCATCATGAACACCATCCCCGCAAACGTGGCGAGCATCATGTTGTATCCGAACTCCGGAGTCGTATGGGCCAGCCTTGTCATATACACCGATACGGCCTGTCCGAGATAATAGTAATTAAGCCTCGTCCCGCTAAACCACGGATCCATCGGGATCGCACTCTTCTGCCTGTATATCGTCTGCATGAATGCGAAGTCCATGTAGTTCTCGGTTCCCGGATCGACAACGGGATTGAATCCTATCACCCAGAAAAACGCGAGGAAGATAACGGCAAATACGGCAAAGCCGTTAAACGATCTCTTAAGATCGCAAAATTCCGCATAAGGTTTTTTGCAGATAAACCTCCTGATCAAATATCCCGCAACCGCGAGGATCGCAAAAGAAGAATAAACAGCCGCATCAGAAAACTCAAAGCCGGTTATCGCCGAGAAAGTCCACGCAAGATAAAAACACAAAAAGAGACCGGCTCCGAACGTTACGGCAAACCCGGCATCGGGAATACGCAGATTTCGTATCGGCACGAAGGGGCGCATAAAAAAGGATATGGCAAAAACAACTGCAAGCCAGCAAAGAGCCGCAGTTGTTCCCGTATCACGCATAAATATGAAACAGATGATCACCGCCGCGATGACGGCAAGACTAGAATAATCCGAAAAGCTTTTCCTGAAACGATCCATGAAGATCCTCGTATGTGGTGTAATCGAATGTCGGATTGTCGGTACGTCTTCTCCATTCGTCCCTTATGGCGTCGCACAGAAGCTTTGAATTGGAGTCGCCGGTCTTCAGTATCGAAGGGAAAACAAAATAGATCATAAAGAGCGACAGATCTGTCCTGACGCTCCCCGGCATCTTCCCGCCGTCAGCATACTCGGCAAAGACATTCTCGGCAAAGATGTTTGCGACCTCGCCCGCGGCTACGGATGCATCCTCCCTGCCTTTTATGTACTGCGTCATATCATCAAGGACCGGCCTGTTCTCCGAAAAGAACAGGTCGAATCTCTCTTCGTATGTCTTCCTCTTGATCTTCTTAAGCTTGGTCCTGTAGCCGTCAAACATGGCTGCGCTTCCATCAAACATAAGATACCTCCGCTTCCTTACTGTCCGTAATAGGCGTTCGCACCGTGCTTCCTGTAGTAATGCTTATCCTGGAGTTCCTGCGGTGCAGGGGCGATGTCTTTATTGATCGTTTCCGCACGGTATGCCATCTTGGCAACCTCCTCAAGAACGACCGCATTATGTACCGCTTCGTGTGCATCTTTTCCCCATGCGAAAGGTCCGTGATTCTTGCACAGTACACACGGAACGGCCGTAACGTCTTTGTTCATACGTTTGAACTCTTCGATGATAAGAAGGCCCGTATTGGTCTCATACGCCTCATCGATCTCTTCCTTCGTAAGGCATCTGACACACGGAACCTCACCGTAAATATAGTCGGCATGTGTCGTTCCGTAGCACGGAATGCTTCTTCCGGCCTGCGCCCAGCTCGTTGCATATGAAGAATGCGTGTGAACTATTCCGCCTATCTCAGGGAAGGCTTTGTACAGCTCAAGATGGGTTGGCGTATCGCTTGACGGCTTGTAGTCTCCTTCGACCTTATTGCCCTCAAGATCCATTATGACCATATCATCGGGAGTGAGCCTGTCGTAATCGACGCCGCTCGGTTTGATCGCGAACAGTCCCGTCTTCCTGTCTATCTCCGAAACATTGCCCCATGTGAACGTAACGAGTCCGTGCTTCGGAAGGAGCATGTTGGCTTCGTATACTCTTTTCTTCAGTTCTTCAAGCATTATAACAGTACCTCCACTGCAGCACGTTCTATCTTAAGGCCATCCATGTATGTCTTCATGAAATCATCGAAGCCCTTCTCTTCCGCAGGGTCGGGATCAACGGTGCTTCCCTTTGCATTCGCGAATATCCTGCGATTGAGGAAATCCTCAAGATTCTCTCCGGGATTCCTTCCGTCCGCAAATGATGCGAGAATGGCCATTCCCCACGGGCCGCCTTCTCCGGCCGTCTCCATAACGGAGACCGGAGCATGGATCGCCGCCGCGGCGATCTTCTGGCCTACACCCTTTGTCTTAAAGTATCCGCCATGACCGTACATCTTGTCAACCTTGACGCCCTCTTCGCCCGTCAGTATATCAAGACCCGACTTGAGCGCTGCGAGTGCGGAATACAGATGCATTCTCATCACGTTACCGAGCGTGAACTTCGAATCAGCCGTCCTGACGAAAAGCGGTGCGCCCTTGTCAAACCCGGTGACGGGTTCACCTGAGATGTAGTTGTACGACAGCAGTCCGCCGCAGTCGGCATCACCGTCAAGGGCTTTGCTGTACAGCTTCGTGAACAGATCGTTCATATCGATCTCATATCCCATCATCTGGCCGAACTGTTTGAAGAGATCGACCCATGCATTAATATCGCTGGTGCAGTTATTGCAGTGAACCATGGCAACAGCCGCCCCGTCGGGAGTCGTGACCATGTCGATCTGCTCATATACTTTGGAAAGAGCCTTCTCGAGAACGACCATTGCGAACACGCTCGTTCCGGCCGATGTGTTACCTGTACGAAGGCCTACGGAATTCGTTGCGACCATACCTGTTCCCGCATCTCCTTCGGGAGGACATACAGGGATACCCGCCTTGAGGTTTCCTGCCTTATCCAGAAGCTTTGCTCCTTCGGCGGTAAGTGTGCCCGCATCCTCTCCGGCGGAAACCGACTTCGGGATAACATCGGCAAGCTTCCATGCGAATCCGCAAGGTGCGATGAGAGCGTCAAACTTCTCCATCATTGCCTTATCGTAATCCTTCGTTGCGGAATCGATCGGGAACATACCAGATGCGTCACCGACTCCGAGAACCCTCTGTCCTGTCATCATGTAGTGAACGTATCCAGCGAGAGTCGTCACGAAATCTATATCCTTGACATGCTCTTCCTTATTGAGGATCGCCTGGTACAGATGTGCGATGCTCCATCTCTGAGGAATGTTGAATGAGAACTCTTTTGTAAGCTTTGAAGCGGCCTCTTCTGTTATCGTGTTTCTCCATGTCCTGAACGGAACAAGGAGCTTTCCGTCCTTGTCAAATGCAAGATATCCGTGCATCATGGCCGAGAAACCGATGGACGCGAACGAGGTGGGAACAACATCGTATTTATCTTTGATATCTTTGCAAAGATCGCTGTAGCAGTCCGCGAGTCCGTCCCAAATGTCATCGAGTGTGTATGTCCATATACCGTCCTGCAGCCTGTTCTCCCATCCGTGTCCTCCGGTTGCCAGGACATTTCCGTCGCCGTCGATAACGACTCCCTTGATCCTTGTGGATCCGAATTCGATCCCGAGGTATGATCTTCCTTCAGCTATCAAAGTTTTTGCATCCATAAACTCTTCTCCTTTTCTCCTGCTTTGGTTTATTTAATACGGCCATTCCCGTAAACTGTCCTCATTAAGTACCGTAACGGTGTATCCCTTGCCGCCTAGCATTATCGACGGAACGTCCGCTGTATTGGTGAACAGTTTCTCGTTTACATACTGGTATTTGTAAGGTTCCTGCCCCTTGCGCAGTTTCCTTATGATCGACTCGACTCTCGGCCCGTGAAGCGGATTACACTCTCCGATACAGCTTATCTGTCCCGCGACAAGGCTCGATACAGCCTGTTTGTTGACTCCGTCAAATGAGACTACCATGACCTCACCGTTCGTGATATCGCTGCCGCACTTCCTGCCGCTTGCCTCAATGACCTCAATGACTCCGAGAGCCTCGTTGTCATTCTCACAGTATACCACATTCACGTTGTCGTAATTCCTGAGGATCTTGAACATGGCTTCCTTAGCTTTACTCTTTGTAAAATCACCCACTTCGTGAGTAACGACATCCCATCCGTACAGTTTAGCCATGTTATCAAAACCTTTTGTACGGCCTATCTGCGCGGTACTGCCGAGTGTTCCCTGTATATCCACTATATGAACGTCGGAAGATCTGATGCCTTTCTTGGCAAAATACTTCGACATCCACATACAGACTTTTCTTCCTTCAAGTTCAAAATCAGATCCGACCCAGCACGTGAACAGATCTTCGTCGGACACTTCGACCTGGCGGTCGACGATTATGACCGGGATGCCTGCCTCCTTTGCCTCCGAAAGCACGGTATCCCATCCCGTCTCCGTAACGGGAGCCAGAACTATATAATCGACATCACGCTGTATGAAGCTCCTGATCGCCGTGATCTGATTTGTCTGTTTCTGCTGGGCATCCTCAAATATGAGTTCGTATCCGTTCTCCTTCGTGAAGACGCTCTTCATCGATTCGGTATTCGCGCTTCTCCAGTCAGACTCGGCCCCCAGCTGGGAAAATCCCACCACTATAAGATCTTCCCCCGTAACTACACTTTCAGCCCCCGTGTCTGCGGCGGGAGCACATCCCGCCGCAAAACAACAGAGGCTAACAGCTGCACTTAACATTATACGATTGATAAAGCGCTTAACATTCATGTATCACATTCATGCCTGCTTCTTTAATGATTTCTTCTTACGTGCGATGACAACCGACTGTACAACGAGGAACAGGCAGAGCATTGAAGCGACCGTTATTCCGGTCCACCATGCCTGATCGAATCCCGCCGACGATACTATACTCTGGATCGTCGCAAGCGAGAGCACACCGAACAGGGTTCCGATTATATTACCGACACCGCCGGTGAGCATCGTTCCTCCGATGATCGACGAAGCTATCGCGTTCATCTCCGCACCGGATGCATGTGAAGCCGCTCCCGAACCTACATGCAGGAAGTATACGTATCCGCCTATTCCCGCAAGTATTCCGCACATAAGGTGTGCGAAGAACTTGGTACGCTTAACGTTGATGCCGAGCATCAGTGCACTTGTCCTGTTACCGCCGACCGCATAGAACGAACGGCCGAGCTTCGTATATCTGAGAACAAAGAAAAGTATCAGTACAACGAGAAGGGCTACAAACACACCTATCTCTATCTTGGCGGGAACCAGTTTGCCCTTTTTGTTGACGGTTCCGAGGAACGCTATCCTGATGGGCTCCTTGAGCTTGTTAAACGCCTCGTTCTCTACGTTGAACGGGTTGGTGTGGACTATCGTCGTCATACCTCTTGCAAAGAACATACCTGCAAGTGATACGATGAACGGCTGTATGTCAAGGTATGCTATAAGGTAACCCTGAATGAGTCCGTATGCCAGTCCGATGCCGAGTGCGATGAGCATTGACACAGCCACGTTACCCGGCGTGAGGTTCTGCTCGGGATTGAGCACGTTCCTGTCAAGATAAACCGCACAGCACATACTTACGAGTGCGGCAACACCGCCGACCGAAATATCGATGCTCCCGATGA
The DNA here is from genome assembly GCA_017620055.1 of Lachnospiraceae bacterium. The sequence continues at coordinate 3,293 of JAFZRD010000189.1, read as the reverse complement.
TCATAACGAGCGTCAGTCCGCATGACATGAGGATCAGTGCCGCATTTGCATTTAAGATGTTAAGGAAAGTCTGGAGCTTTAAGAATCCTTTTCCCTGTAACAGCATCGCGCCTATATACATCGCGAAGAACACGACGATCGTGATCGTCAGAAGTATGGTCGTATCCGAAATACTCTTACGTTTGCTGTTCATTTACGCCACCCCCTTCTTAGCCGAAAGCTTTTTGAACTGGGTGCCGATCCAGTCTCTTACCGTAGGTGCCGAGAATACGACAAGAACGATAACGACAACTGCCTTGTAAGCCGACAGTGCATCGGAACTTACCTTGAACTTGTAAAGCGTAGTTGTAAGGAACTGGATAACATATGCGCCGATTATCGATGCCCACATGTTGAACTTACCTCCCGAAAGAGGGTTTCCTCCGAGTGCGACCGCAAGGATCGCATCCATTTCAATATCCTTTGCGATGACCGAGTAGTTGATCGTCGACAGTCTCGATGTTTTGATGAGTGCCGCTACCGCAACACACAGACCGAGGATTATGAACGATATCAGTTTCATGACTTCCGGATTAAGACCGTTTAGTCTTGAAGAACTCGGATTGATACCGACCGCCTGAGTATAAAGGCCCAGGGTCGTGAACTTGAGAACAAGGAATATCACGATTATGCAAAGGGCCGCTATGAATACCGGTGCCGGAACGGGTATTCCCGGTATGAAGCCTCCGAAGTAAGCAAACTTCGGATCGGGAACTATGGGAAGCTCGTTATTGTTGATCCATGCCGCGATCGAACGTCCCGCCGTGAAGAGGATCAGAGTCGCGACCATCGGCTGTATCTTGAAGTACGCAACGAGTACCCCGTTAAATGCTCCGCAAAGCATACCGACAACGCACGCAACAAGGAATCCTACTATTATCGGAGCCTGAAGCGAATCGGGACGGGAGTTGGAACCGCACAGCACCCTCAGGAGTGCCGATCCGCATATAGCTATCGTTGCGCCGACCGAAATGTCCTGTCCGCCGGATGCCGCAGTTACAAGCGTCATACCGATCGCCAGTATAGCCAGCTCCGAGCCGTAATCAAGTATCGTGATAAGATATCCCGACAGAACCGGATTACCGGCCGAATTCGTCTTCGGTGTGATCACGAAGAACGAAGGATCAAATATAAGATTAAAGATTATCAGAAGCAGTAATGCCGCAAGCGGTATTATGATCTGACTGTGTATCAGTTTTCCGAATACCCCGGAGCCTGATTTACTGTTATTTGCCATCACTATCACCTCCGGCTATCGTACTCATGATCTTGTTCTGATTAAGATCATCTCCAGTAAGTTCTCCGACCACATGTCTGTCACGCATAACGATCAGCCTTGAACATGTTCTAAGCATCTCATCCGTTTCGGACGATATGAACGTGATCGCCATTCCTTCACTCGCAAGTTTGAGAACGAGCTTCTGGATATCAACCTTTGTACCTACATCGATACCACGTGTGGGCTCATCGAGTATAAGGTAATCCGGATGTGTGAGAAGCCATCTTGCAAGTATGACCTTCTGCTGGTTACCGCCCGAAAGCGATTTGATCGGAGTGTCTGCCGAAGCCGTCTTGATATCAAGAAGCTTGATATACTCATCGGCAAACTTGTATGCTTCAGCTTTGCTGAACGGATGCATCGCACCCTTTAATACCTGGTATGCCAGAACTATGTTCTCTCTTACCGAAAGATCGCCGATTATACCGTCAACCTTACGATCCTCGGGAAGATATGCGATACCTTTCTTCATTGCATCTATAGGTTTCGAAATCTTAACCTGTTTTCCGTCCCTGGTCTTCTCTCCGGAAAGATTTCTGTCGGCGCCGAATATGGCTCTTACGCATTCGCTTCGGCCCGAACCCAAAAGACCCGTGAACCCGTTGACTTCACCTTTGTTGATGTGGAAATCAAACGGATTGACCGCTTCCGTACTTGACAGATTGGTGGCCGTAAATACAGGTGTTTCGCCTTCTTTCTTCTCGTATGTCGCATTCTCGCTCTTGATGTCGGACATATCGTCAAGCTCTTTACCGAGCATCTTCGAAACGAGCTGGACTCTCGGCAGATCCTTGATCTCATATTCTCCGACGAGATGACCGTCACGAAGGACCGTGATCTTATCACATACTTCGTATACCTGGTCAAGGAAGTGTGTAACGAATATGATACCTACACCCTTTGCCTTAAGATCTCTCATGAGTCTGAAAAGCTTCTCAACTTCCTGCTCATCGAGAGAAGATGTGGGCTCGTCAAGGATAAGAACCTTACAGTCCATATCAACCGCACGTGCTATCGCAACCATCTGCTGGACCGCGATCGAGCAGCTTGCAAGCTGCTGTGCGGGCTTTGCAGGGATGGCAAGATCGGTGAGGATCTTCCCTGCTCTCTCATTCATTTTCTTCCAGTTACGTACATTGCTCTCCTCTCTTCCGATATACATATTCTCAGCAACGGAAAGATTGGGGCAGAGCGTTATCTCCTGATAAACGGTACTGATACCGAGATTCTGTGCATCCTGCGGTGATCTGATCGAAACGGATTTGTCTCCGAGAACGATATCTCCCCCGTCTTTAGGGTAAACCCCGGTCAATACCTTGATAAGGGTTGATTTTCCGGCTCCGTTCTCGCCCATAAGTGCGTGGATCTCACCGCTGCACAATGTAAAATCCACACCCTGTAAAGCTCTGACGCCCGGGAATGCCTTATCGATACCACGCATTTTAAGTATTGCATTTTCCATAATGAGTGGATTCACCTCCCAGTTATTTCTTCAAAAAAAGGGCGCGAGCCGCGTAGTTGATATGTACGCTCTCGCGCCCTTATTCTTAAAACTTATCTAACGATTAGATACCATAATTCTCAACATCGTCAGCTGTGATTGTTGTAGCGTCGAAGCCCTTCTCGTTCATAACGATCGTCTTCTCAGCGGGCTCGTTACCTGCCTGAAGCTCGTCGATAACTTTGAGAATGTACTCAGACTGGAAAGGATTACACTGTCCATCATAGTTCCAGTTCTGATCAAGGAGTTCCTGAAGTGCCCACTTGTTGCAGTCGAAGCCCATTACGATGACGTCTTTGCCAACACCGTGTGAGATGTTTGCTGCGTCAAGAGCTGCTACAGCACCCTTAGCCATATCGTCGTTCTCAGCGTAGATTACGTTGAACTTCTCGCCTGAGTCGATAACTGACTGAACGATCTGCTGTGCCTTCTCTGCGTTCCACTCAGCTGTCTGCTGTGTAACGATCTTCCACT
>JAFZRD010000188.1 GCA_017620055.1 Lachnospiraceae bacterium | reverse complement strand
CGCATCGTGGTCGAGTATCGATTACTTCGGAAGATGGAAACCGCTTCAGTATTTTGCAAGGACATTCTTTGCCCAGATCGCGGGATCGATCGAGCGGCACGGAAACATAGTCAGCCCTTATGTTGTAAATGAGACACGTGATTTTGAAACAATACGTGTGAAGATATCGCTGCAGACGATGGAGTTCCGTCTCCTGCATGAGGAAGAGCGCGAGATCGACATGGCGCCGTTCTCCGCAGCCAAGGTTTGCGAGATAGACTATACCGATCTGATCGCGGGAATGGAAAATTCGGTGTTCGTCGAGTGCGAATTCTTTGATGAGGACGGTAACATCCTCTCGACCGAGATAGACGTTTTCGTCAAGTACAAGTACCTGAATCTTGAAGGATCGTCGATATCATATTCGGTCATAGAACTTGCGGACGAATATGTCATCCGTATGATGAGCGGCGGATTTGCGGCGTTCGTTGAACTTGATCTTCTGCAGGCCGACGCTATATTCTCGGATAACTATTTTCACCTGACGAGTAAGAGGGAGAAGACGATACGCCTTAAGAAGAGCGATATCAGATATCTCAATCCGAACGTTTCGGAGATACAGAACAGATACGAACTTGAGCAGCAGCTCGTTATCAGGACACTGAAGGATACATTCTGATATGGAAATGCCAAACGATCCGGCGATGCTTTTAAGCTTTGTCAATCTTAAACTTCGGGATAACTATAAGAGTCTTGATGAGATGTGTGATGATCTTAGCGTCAGCCGGGAAGAGATCACGAAGAAGCTCGCCTCGATAGACTATGAATATGACGAGGCACAGAATCAGTTCACCTGAGCCTACAATAAGTTTTCCAGGATGAATGAATATATGTCGGATGATTTTTCACGCCAGTGATCGCACATAGCCTGTGCGCTGTCCTCGGTCGGAAGATTGATCCTGATGTTTATGAGATCCTCGGACTTCTCGCGTGCGGTAAGGTCGGCGACGTAATCGCCCGAAGCGGTGCGGTAATAGTTCGTTATCACCGACATGCGGTTTGCGATCTCGAGACGATTTTCTTCGAAGAAGGCGTTTATATCGTTCCTGATCCCTTCGGAGATGCGGTTCTGGAAGAAGGTCAGGGTATCGCGACCCTTCGCCGTGAGCTTCAGATAAGTGGCGCTGTGCGTCGAGGATGACTCGATGAGGCCGCTCTCGGTAAGTTCGTAGGTTGCCTGCGTCAGCGCGAAATAGTTCGAATATTCCTTCTCGAGGATAAAATCATATATCTGAGCTTTGGTGATAGGGAAATCAACCTTATTCAGCATATAGAGCACTATTAACTTTATCAGGGTATGCGGTTCGGTCATGGCTATATAATAATGACGAACGCGCAAAAAGTCAAAAATCGATAATATTGTTTGTTGTCAAAAAGGAGGTTTTATGACACGCGAAAAATACGAATCATTATCACTGGCAGCACTTAAGGACATCGCTAAGGCCAGAGGCGTCAAAGGTATCTCTCTTATGAAGAAGAGCGAGATCGTTGACTCGATGCTCGCGCTTGATGAGAAGGAGGCAAATGCCGCATCAAATCCGAAGCCGGCAAAGCCCGATGAGAAAGCCATGAAGAACCTTTCCGACGAGGACAGAAGGATGGCTGTCGGGGAGGAATCCGAGCTTTCCGAGGAGAAGAAGATGCTTGACTCCGGTGAGGAGGCAAGAGGTATTCTCGAGGTAATGGCCGACGGATACGGTTTTATCAGAAGCGAGAATTATCTTCCCGGTGATGATGATGTCTATGTTGCACCGAGCCAGATCAGAAGATTCGGTCTCAAGACCGGTGATATAGTGGCGGGTAACATGAGAGTCAAGAACCCCAACGACAAGTTCGGTGCGCTCCTGTTCGTCAAGACCATAAACGGTCTTCCGCCCCAGGAAGCAAGCAGGCGCAAGAACTTCGAGGATCTGACCCCGATATTCCCCGATGAAAAACTTCGTCTCGAAACACCGGGAGGCAGCATCGCGATGCGCATAATGGATATGATGTGCCCTGTCGGAAAAGGACAGAGAGGTATGATCGTATCTCCTCCGAAGGCAGGTAAGACAACGCTCCTTAAGGACGTTGCTAAGTCGATAACCAAGAACAATCCCGAGATGCATCTTCTGATCCTCCTTATCGATGAGCGTCCTGAGGAAGTTACGGATATCAAGGAATCGATCGAAGGCGATCAGGTTGAGGTCATCTATTCCACATTTGATGAACTTCCCGAGCATCACAAGAGAGTGTCGGAGATGGTCATCGAGCGTGCAAAGAGACTCGTCGAGCACGGCGAGGACGTTACGATCCTTCTCGATTCGATAACGAGACTGACCCGTGCATATAACCTTACGGTACAGCCGAGCGGACGTACACTTTCGGGTGGTCTCGATCCCGCGGCCCTTCATATGCCCAAGCGTTTCTTCGGTGCCGCAAGAAATATGCGTGAAGGCGGCAGCCTTACGATACTTGCGACCGCACTCATCGACACGGGTTCCAAGATGGATGATGTTGTCTACGAGGAATTCAAAGGAACCGGTAACATGGAAATGGTACTCGACAGGAAGCTGTCGGAGAAGCGTGTGTTCCCGGCCATCGATATTCCGAAGTCAGGCACGAGAAGAGACGATCTTCTCTTAGAGCCGTACGAGCTCGAAGCGATCAACGTAATGCGCAAAGCATTCAACGGCCTCAAGCCTGAGGAAGCGGTCGAGAAATGTCTCGATATATTCGTTCACACACGGAACAACGTGGAATTCATTGAGATGATCAAGAAGATCAGACTCTGATGAGGATTAAAAAGAATGGTACGTGAAGCAACACGTGAAGATCTTGATGCCCTTTTGGAACTCTACCTGCATCTGCATGAGAAGAGTATCCCGCCGCATGACGCCCACCTTGAGGAAACGTGGGATGCGATCTTAAGCGACAGGAAGTATCATATCATCGTTAACGAAGTGGATGGGAAGATCGTCTCATCCTGCACGCTGATCATCGTACCGAACCTGACAAGAGATGTCAGACCGTACGCTCTTATAGAAAACGTGGTCACCCACGCCGATCACCGCAAAAAGGGGCTTGCGGGCGAGTGCCTCGCCTTCGCCGAGAAATTAGCGAACCGCGAGAACTGCTACAAGCTCATGCTCACAACCGGCTCCAAGGATCCGGCCACGCTCCGCTTCTACGAAAAAGCCGGCTTCTCCGGCAAGGACAAGACGGCTTTTGCAAAATGGATCAATATGGAGTACTGATAAAATGAGAATCGGGGACGGTTCCGGATTCTCATTTGTATATCTTTCACAAAAAAGAACTCGATGCTGAAATGTTTGAGGCATGATTTTTGTGTATATTTCCGATATTAACAAAACATGTTTCACGCAGTATCGTATTCGTACACATCAACCACATCATATCAATGAATCTGAATCAAATCTTAATATCTAAAGGAGGATTACTTATGAATGAAAACGCAATAATGAAAAAACTTGATATACTCGATGTTATCTGTGAACGCATCGATGGAATGGATGAGCGCTTGGACAAGATGGATGAACGCTTCGATAAAATGGACGAACGTTTAGACAAGATGGACGAGCGCTTCGATAAAATGGACGAACGCTTCGATAAAATGGACGAACGCTTCGATAAAATGGACGAACGCTTCGACAAGATGGACGAGCGATTGGACAATATGGACGAACGCTTAGGTAACGTGGAAAACGATGTGCGTGACATCAGACTGACGATTGAGAATGATATCAAGAAGGGCATAGATGTAGTCATTGAGGGACATATGGATCTGTCAAGGAAACTGAACGAAGCACTGAAGATCAACTCAGACCGTTTGACCGAACATGAGATCATGAAGTATAAGATCAATCATCTTGACAGTGAGATAGTCAAAATAAACGACAAACTTCGACCGCTCAGTATATCTTCTCCGGCGCTTCAGTGATGCCGTAGGTTTCCATGAAGGTGCGGAGGTCGGCGTCGTTGCGGATCAGGCACACTTCCGTGAAAATCCCGGTGTTCAGGTCTTTGAATCCCGCCACCTGCTCGCCGTTGCAGATGCTGCATTTGATCACGGGCTTGTGCATGAGCGGGTCATATGGGAATTGGGGACGGTTCTT
>JAFZRD010000187.1 GCA_017620055.1 Lachnospiraceae bacterium | reverse complement strand
GGATATCAAAGATATCATGGATGCCAAGATCCTCGTTTCAGGCGGACGTGGCGTAGGTTCTCCCGAGAACTTCAAGATCCTTGAGGATCTTGCAGCAGCTATCGGCGGACAGGTATCATGCTCACGTGCGGTTGTAGATTCAGGCTGGAAGCCGAAGGAGATGCAGGTAGGACAGACAGGTAAGACTGTTCGCCCGAACGTTTACTTCGCGATCGGTATCTCAGGTGCGATCCAGCATGTTGCCGGCATGGAAGAGTCAGACATCATCATCGCCATCAACAAGGATGAGGATGCACCGATCTTTGATGTGGCTGATTTCGGTATCGTTGGTGATCTGAACAAGATCGTTCCGAAGCTTACCGAAGATATCAAGGCAGCAATAGCCGCCAAGTAACAACAGGAGATGTAAATAAAATGGTTAAGAATTTTGATGACCTGCTGGCCAGGATCAAGACTATCAGCAGGAAAAAAGTTGCTATCGCGGTTGCACAGGACAAGGCTGTCCTTGAGGCTGCAAAGGCTGCAAAAGAAAGAGATATCGCAGATGCGATACTTGTTGGAAATGAAGCTGAGATCCGTGCCATCGGCGCGGAGCTCGGCATGAACATGGATGAATACGAGATCATCAATGTAGAGGATGAAGTTGAAGCTGCGACCAAGGCAGTTTCGATCGTATCCGAAGGTAAGGCTGACATTTACATGAAGGGACTTCTTCCTACGGGAACATTCCTTAAGAGCGTACTCAACAAGGAAGTCGGACTGCGTACCGGCAAGCCTCTCTCACATGTATGTGTTATCGAAGTACCGAAGGTTGACAGAGTACTTTTCCTCTCGGATGTTGCATTCATGCCTTATCCGACACTTGAGGAAAAAAAGTGCATCATCGAATATACCGCAAACGTTGCAAAAGCCTGCGGCGTGGAAAATCCGAAGGCTGCAGTCGTATGCTGTACGGAGACTGTTAATCCGAAGATGCCGATCACGGTTGAGGCGGATGAACTTTCCAAGATGCAGGATAACGGAGAGATCAAGGATTGTATCGTTGAAGGACCTCTTTCCCTTGATATCGCACTTTTCCCGGCAGCAGCCGAGGAGAAAGGCGCTATGGACCGCAAGGTTGCAGGAGATGCAGACATTCTCATCTTCCCGGATCTTCATGCAGGAAATCTTGTCTACAAGTGTATGACACAGGTTGTTGAGAACATGAAGAACGGATGTATCCTTACCGGAACGAAGGCTCCGGTCGTGCTCACAAGCCGTGCCGATACATTCGAGACGAAGGTGAACTCGATCGCGCTTGCTGCAATCGTTGCGAACGAACTGAAGAAGTAAAGGAGACATTATGGGCCTTAAAAGTTTAATAATAAACCCGGGTTCAACATCGACCAAGATCGGCATATTCGAAGACGAGACCCTTCTGTTTGACGAGACTCTGCGTCACTCGACAGAGGAGATAAACTCATATGATTCGATCTTTGCACAGAAGGATTTTCGTAAGGATATCATCTTAAACTTCCTCAAAGAGAAGAACTTCGATATCAATACGCTTGACTTTGTTGTAGGCCGCGGAGGAATGCTCAAGCCGATCCCCGGCGGAACATATGAAGTAACGGATGCGCTTCTTGAAGACCTCAAGGTAGGCGTACAGGGTCAGCATGCATCGAACCTTGGCGGTATTCTTGCAAGAGAGATAGGTGACAGTCTGTCGATACCTTCATACATCGTTGATCCTGTTGTTGTTGATGAGATGATCGATATCGCAAGACATTCGGGATGCCCCGAGCTTCCGAGAGTGAGCAAGTTCCACGCGCTCAATCAGAAGGCAGTAGCAAAGCGTTATGCGAAGGAAGTCGGTAAGAAGTATGAAGACCTGAACCTTATAGTCGTTCATATGGGCGGCGGATGTTCGGTAGGACCTCACAAGAACGGACGTGTTATCGATATATTCAACGCACTTGACGGAGACGGTGCATTTTCACCGGAGCGTGCCGGTGCGGTGCCTCCCGGAGCGCTTGTTAAGATGTGCTTCTCGGGCAAGTATTCGGAGAAGGAAGTATATAAGAAACTCGTTGGTGAAGGCGGTTTTAACGCTTATCTGAAGACTAACGACATGCGTGACGTAGACAAGATGGTAGATGAAGGCGACGCCAAGGCAAAAGAGTACAGGGATGCATTCATCCTCCAGATGTCCAAGGATATAGGTTCAATGGCATGTGTGCTTTCGGGAAAAGTCGATCAGATCATCGTGACCGGCGGAATAGCATATGATAAAGATGTAGTTGCAGGCCTTAAGGAGCGCTGCGAATGGATCGCACCGTTTACGGTATATCCGGGCGAAGACGAGCTTCTGGCTCTTGCACAGGGTGGCCTCAGGGTTATGAACAAAGAAGAAGAAGCCAAGCCGTACTGATGCTTATGCTTTTCTTCGCAGTATGAAGTGCAGCTCCGAAGAGAACTCACTCTTGTCGAGTACAGCCTGCAGATCGTCCATGAGAGGCACGAACCTGTCGGAAAAATACTGTGAGAACTCGGCGTTATCATTCTTCTGCATGGATACCATCAGGAATCTGTACAGATCATTGATATCGGATCCGAAGCGCCATTCATACGCGACCTCAAATCCCATACGCTCTGCCATCTTTTCAACGGATTCATTCGTGAACAGATGTGTGTGCGTACCGCCTGTGTGACGGTTGTATCCGTTGGCAAAGGCAACTTCAAAACAACTGGAAAATGAGAACATCGGGATAGAAGCAAAGAGATATCTGATGTTCTCATTTTCTTTTATCGCTTCAATATTCTCATCAAGATGTACGAGGTGCTCAAGCACACCGATCGCCGTAAGGACATTTGCATCCGTGTTTTTGATATGGTCGATCGAGTCGCGAAGCCCGACGCACGTTAGCCACTTTTCGGGATTCATAGCATTTCCGTATTCGACCTCGCTGTTTGATACATCGATACCGACAGCCTTCATACCAAGTTCACGCACAGCAGATACAAAGTATCCGCATCCGGCTCCTATATCGAGTATGTTCACGCCCTCAGACGATACTCCTTCGTGCTTCAGGCAGTCGCGAAGATATTCGGCCTTCGGAGCGTATATCATGTCGCGCCTGCGGATATAACTTTCCTTGTCAGCCGCGCTGTAGTTCTTGGAATAATCGTCCTCGACATATACCTTGGAGGCAAAATCATCCGTATCCTCGCACTCGCTGTTGAGGTGCCCGCATTTGGGACACTCTATGTAACCGATACGATGGCTGTGGTACAGGGGCTTACCGAGCTTTTCACCACAGATCTTGCATGTAAGGCGCTTTGGCTGCATAAGTAGTACATCCGCCATGCCGTCTGCCATGTCGAGCATTCCGTCGTTATTTTCAAAAAAGGTTGTCTTAAGCGTGTTCAGATCTCCGAACGGCTTGCTGTATTTTTTCTTGATACTCATATCAGAACCCCATTTCTTCGAACCATTTCAAACCCTCGAACTGTGTCGGGAAGTAACGGTTCTCGGTACGGGGGGTATTGCTCATCTGTTTGTGCTTGTATGACTGCACTGAAACCTCATAGGAATTGCCTTCGATATATGCAATGTATTTGCAGCCGTTGGCTTCAAGGTTGCGGTGAAGCTCTACGTACTGGATGCTACCTTTGGGGCTGACCTGTTCAAGCTCTTCTATGAATGCCATGTATACGAAGCCTTTATCGTCGTGCCATTCTTTGGAAAACTCTATGAGAGTCTCGTACAGCCATGCGATCTCATGTGCATGGGCGACTCCCGTTCCTCTCGAATAGACGATCCTGCGGCCGCCTTCATCGGTCCATACTTTAAAACATCCAACTTCCTTCTCCATACTGATAACCTCCACCTTACTATGTGCATTTACACATTTCAGATTATAACTAATTTTCTGTGTCAAATCAACGGAATTTCGTGTTGAATAAGCGCTCCTGTTCTGTTAAAATTATCGTTGGCGCTTTATATGCAGATAGCCAAAGGAGTTTTTCTGATGAACATTATAGAAAAGATTTTTGGTACTCACAGCGAGCGGGAGGTAAAGCTCATAATGCCTCTTGTTGATAAGATCGAATCCCTAAGACCGAAGATGCAGAGTCTTTCCGATTCGGAACTTCGCGCGCTTACCATAGAATACAAGAAAAGATATGCGGATGGAGAGAGCCTTGATGATCTTCTTCCCGAAGCTTATGCAACGGTAAGGGAAGCTGCAAAACGTGTGCTTGATATGGAGCATTACAGGGTTCAGCTCATCGGCGGTATCATCCTTCATCAGGGCCGTATAGCCGAGATGAAGACAGGTGAAGGTAAAACACTTGTTGCAACACTTCCTGCATATCTGAACGCCCTTACGGGACGTGGTGTTCATATCGTTACGGTCAATGATTACCTTGCAAACCGTGATGCGGAATGGATGGGTCAGATTCATGAGTTTCTCGGTCTTACCGTGGGAGTTGTCCTCAATTCCATGAAGCCTGAGGAAAGACGCAATGCATACAACTGCGATATCACATATGTTACCAATAACGAACTCGGATTTGATTATCTTCGTGACAACATGGTCATATACAAGGAGCAGCTCGTGCTCCGCTCGCTTGCCTATGCCATAATCGATGAGGTTGACTCGGTGCTTATCGACGAAGCACGTACTCCTCTTATCATATCCGGTCAGAGTGGCAAGTCCACAAAGCTGTATGAGGTCTGCGATGTTCTTGCAAGACAGCTCAAGCGTGGCGCCGATATGGAAGACCTGTCCAAGATGGATGCGATCATGGGTATTGAACGCGAAGAGACGGGTGATTTTATCGTTAATGAAAAAGATAAGTTCGTAACGCTTACCGCACAGGGTGTGGCAAAAGTCGAGAAGTTCTTCCAGATAGACAACCTTGCGGATTCGGAGAACGTGGAGATACAGAATAACGTTATCCTTGCACTTCGTGCACACAATCTCATGTTCCGCGATCAGGACTATGTTGTTAAAGATGACGAGGTGCTGATCGTAGATGAGTTCACGGGACGTATCATGCCGGGCCGTCGTTATTCTGACGGACTCCATCAGGCGATAGAAGCCAAGGAGCATGTAAAGGTTAAGCGTGAGAGCAAGACGCTTGCCACGATCACGTTCCAGAACTTCTTTAACAAATTTGAGAAAAAATGCGGGATGACCGGTACGGCTCTTACCGAGGAAAAGGAATTCCGTGATATATACGGGATGGACGTTATCGAGATCCCGACAAACAAGCCGATCGCCAGGATCGATCTGCAGGATGCCGTATATAAAACGAGAAAAGAAAAGCTTCACGCGATCTGCGAAGAGATCGAGACGGCTCACAAGACCGGACAGCCCATACTAGTCGGTACCATCACGATCGAGGCTTCCGAGGAACTCTCAAAGCTTCTTACGAAGCGCGGTATCGAACATAAAGTCCTGAATGCGAAGTTCCATGAACTCGAAGCGGCGATCGTTGCCGAAGCCGGTGTGCACGGAGCTGTTACGATAGCAACGAACATGGCAGGTCGTGGTACCGATATCAAACTCGATGAGGAGTCAAGGCTTGCGGGCGGACTTAAGATAATCGGTACGGAGCGTCATGAGTCAAGACGTATAGATAATCAGTTGCGAGGCCGTTCCGGCCGTCAGGGAGATCCCGGTGAATCGAGATTCTTCATATCACTTGAGGATGATCTGATGAGACTGTTCGGATCAGACCGCCTTATGAACGTGTTCAACACACTCGGTGTTCCCGAGAATGAGCAGATTGAGCATTCGATGCTCACGAGTGCGATTGAGAAGGCACAGAAGAGAATAGAGAATAACAACTTCGGCGTAAGAAAGAACCTGCTTGAGTATGATCAGGTCATGAATGAACAAAGAGAGATCATATATGCCGAGCGCCGTCGTGTTCTTGACGGAGAGAGCATGCGTGATGTCGTATTCAAGATGGCGACGGAGTTTGTTGAAAATACAGTTGAGATGTGTATCGGAGATGTATCAAATCCCGAAGACTGGGATCTTCCCGAACTCAACCAGCACCTTCGCGCGACCGTTCCGGTTGCGGAGCTCAAGACTCCCGACATCAGGAACATGAAGAAGGAGGAGCTTATCCACAAGCTCAAGGAAGAGGTTGTCAAACTCTACGAGGCCAAGGAAGCCGAGTTCCCGACACCTGAGCAGATCCGTGAGATAGAGCGTGTAATCCTCCTCAAGGTAATAGACAGAAAATGGATGGATCACATCGATGACATGGACCAGCTCCGTCAGGGTATCGGACTGCAGGCTTACGGTCAGAGAGATCCGCTTGTTGAATACAAGATGATGGGCTACGACATGTTCAACTCCATGACGGACGCCATAAGCGAGGAAACAGTCAGAGTACTGTTCCATATCCGTGTTGAGCAGAAGGTTGAGCGTGAAGAAGTTGCCAAGATCACCGGAACCAACAAGGACGATACCGGCCCGAAGAAGAGCGTAAGACGCGAGTCCGACAAAGTATATCCGAACGATCCGTGTCCGTGCGGCTCGGGGAAGAAATATAAACAATGTTGTGGTAGAAAATAGATTTTATGGTTGAATTAGATCAGATAAAAATCGAATTAGGAAACCTCTCTGCCCCTCTCGCCGAGCTTGAATCAAGCCTCGGTGTCGGTGACAAGATGCAGCGGATCGAGGAACTGCGCCGTCTTATGGAAGAACCGAACTTCTGGGATGACAATGAGAAGGCTCAGAGACTGTCCAAGGAACTCAAGGATCTTGAGGATGTCGTGAACACTATAAACGAACTCAAGACACAGCATTCCGATATAGGCGAACTCATATCCATGGCATATGAGGAAAATGATGAGGCTCTCATTCCCGATATTCAGAGTGAGTTTGCCGAATTCTCGCAGAAGCTTGAAGACCTTCGTATCAGTACCCTCCTCTCGGGAGAGTATGATCACAATAATGCGATACTCCGTCTTAATGCCGGAGCCGGCGGTACCGAGAGCTGTGACTGGGCCGGCATGCTTTTCAGGATGTATTCAAGGTATGCCGAAAAGAAGGGATTTTCCGTCGAGGTGCTTGATATGCTTGACGGAGACGAAGCCGGTATCAAGTCGGTCACGTTCCAGATAAACGGAACAAACGCATACGGATATCTGAAAGGTGAAAAGGGCGTGCACAGACTGGTCCGCATATCGCCTTTTAATGCACAGGGAAAGCGGCAGACAAGCTTCGTGTCGCTCGATGTCATGCCTGATATAGAAGAAGATCTTGATGTTGATATAAATGAGGATGACCTTCGGATCGATACATACCGTTCATCAGGTGCGGGTGGTCAGCATATCAACAAAACAAGTTCGGCCATAAGGATCACTCATATACCAACGGGAATAGTCGTACAGTGCCAGAACGAGAGAAGCCAGTTCCAGAACAAGGACAAGGCAATGCAGATGCTCAAGGCCAAGCTGTACATGCTGAAAAAAGAAGAAAATGCCGAAAAACTGTCCGATATCCGCGGAGAAGTCAAGGATATCGCCTGGGGAAGCCAGATAAGATCATACGTCCTGCAGCCGTATACGATGGTCAAGGATACAAGGACCAATCAGGAAGTGGCTCAGGCCGATGCCGTTTTGGACGGGTATCTGGATCCTTTTATAAATTCGTATCTTAAGTGGATATCATCCGGGGCCAAAGCCGGGCAGTAGTGGAGGAGTAACATGGTAAATATTGCAGTACTTGGATACGGTACGGTAGGATCGGGCGTAGTTGAGGTAATAGATAAGAACAGTGCGTCGATCGACAAGAAATCGGGTAACGATATCAGGATCAAGTATGTATTGGACCTTCGTGATTTTCCGGGTGATCGGGTTGAGAAGATCCTCGTACATGATTTTGACATCATATTAAACGACCCTGAAGTTAAGATAGTCGTTGAGGTTATGGGCGGAGTTGAGCCTGCATACACGTTCGTTAAGAAGTCGCTTCTTGCGGGAAAGAGCGTGTGCACATCAAACAAGGAGCTTGTGGCAACTCACGGCCCGGAGCTTATCAGGATAGCAAGGGAAAACAATATCAACTTCCTGTTTGAGGCAAGCGTAGGCGGGGCCATTCCGGTGATCCGTCCGATCAATTCGTCGCTTACCGCAGATCCGATACTCGAGATCAAGGGGATACTCAACGGAACGACGAACTATATACTGACACAGATGGACGTTGAGGGCTGGGAATTTGACAAGGCTCTTTCTACTGCACAGGAACTCGGATACGCCGAGCGCAATCCAGAGGCTGACATAGAGGGATATGATGCATGCAGAAAGATCGCGATACTTTCATCGCTTGCTTTCGGAAATAACGTTAACTTTGAAGACATATATACGGAAGGCATCTCAAAGATAACGGCAATGGACATCCGCTACGCGAAAAAGATGGGCTATGCCATCAAACTTCTGGCATCAAGTTCCGTGGAGGATGGAAAATACTTTGCGATGGTTGCCCCTTTTATGGTAAGATCGACACACCCGCTTTACAGTGTGAGCGGAGTGTATAACGCGATATTTGTGCGCGGGGCCCAGATCGGGGACGTAATGTTCTACGGAAGCGGCGCAGGAAAGCTTCCCACGGCATGTGCTGTGGTTGCAGATGTTGTGGATGCTGCAAAGCATATAGATAAACATATTTATACGTTTTGGTCGGAGGACGATCTGTCGCTTACCGGGATCGGGGATTCGACCAGGAGCTTTTTCGTAAGAGTATCGGGAAGCAGATCCGGATGTGAAGATGAGATCACGAAGCAGTTCGGAGAAGTACGGTTCGTTCAACTTGACGGCGTATCCGATGAATTCGGATTTGTAACAAAGCCGCTTGCGGAAAAGACATTTGAGGAGCATCTGAAAAACATTCCGAATGTGATCGGAAGGATCAGGATGGAGGAGAAATTAAATGCTGGTTGTTAAGAAGTTCGGCGGCACTTCGGTTGCCGACAAGGAACGCATCATTAACGTCGCTAAGCGATGTATCGCTGATTATAAGGCCGGAAATGATGTTGTTGTAGTACTGTCTGCAATGGGTAAGCAGACGGATGTTCTTATCGATATGGCTAAGGACATCAACCCCAATCCACCCAGGCGCGAGCTTGATATGCTCATGACAACGGGTGAGCAGGTCAGTGTTGCCATGATGGCGATGGCAATGGATTCTCTTGGAGTGCCGTGTGTATCGCTCAATGCATACCAGGTGGCTATGCATACGACGAGCGTATACGGAAATGCGAGACTTAAGAGGATTGACACGGAAAGGATCCGTAATGAGCTGGATCTGAAGAAGATAGTTATCATAACGGGATTCCAGGGAGTTAACAAATACGACGATTACACAACACTTGGACGCGGAGGTTCTGACACGACTGCAGTTGCTCTTGCGGCAGCACTTCATGCGGACAAATGTGAGATATACACGGATGTGGAGGGCGTATATACCGCCGATCCCAGAGTTGTCAAAAAGGCCAGAAAACTTAAGGAGATCACATACGACGAGATGCTCGATCTTGCGACTCTTGGAGCTGGAGTTCTTCATAACAGATCAGTTGAACTGGCCAAGAAATACGGAGTTAAGCTTGTTGTGCGCTCGAGTATGTCAGAAGCCGAGGGTACCGTTGTTAAGGAGGTTGTTAAAGTGGAGAGAATGCTTGTTTCCGGCGTCGCTGCCGATAAAAATGTTACCAGGATATCAGTTGTCGGACTTGCCGACAAGCCCGGTGTTGCTTTCAGATTGTTTGATGCCCTTGCAAAGGCAAACATCAACGTTGACATGATCCTTCAGTCGATAGGACGTGACGATACGAAGGATATCACCTTCACGATCCCGAGGGATATGGAAAAGGATGCATTAAATGCACTTGAAGGCCTTAAAGATACTCTTGAGATGCAGGATATCAAGACCAATTCGAAGGTTGCAAAGGTATCGATCGTCGGTGCCGGCATGATGAGTAATCCCGGTGTTGCATCCAAGATGTTTGAGTGCCTCTACAATGCAAACATCAACATCCGCATGATCTCCACATCCGAGATAAGGGTTACGTTCCTTATCGACGAGAAGGAAGTAGAGAAGGCAATGAACGTTATCCACGATATGTTTGGTTTAGAGGACTGATGTCACGACGAAGTCGTGACAGGCGGAGCGCCGCTTGAGCGGGCACGGCATTTTAAGGCGGGAACTTCCCGCCTTTTTTATGTTGCACAGCCGATTTTTATGGTATAATATGATTACCTATATTCTGCTTTAGCGGAATGTGTCAAGGAGAGTATCAGACAGATGGAAAATGATATGTCACAATATGATAAGAAGGAGCGGGCGGCGGACAGTCTCGCTAACGCATCCTTTGTACTCGGCATAATCTCTCTTGTTTCCATACTGTGCTGTTGCCCGTTCATTTTCTCGGCGATAGGTATCGTGTTGGCGCTTCTGTCAAAGGGAGCGGAAGAGACGCTTCGTCCGAGAGCGAAGACAGGACTGATACTTTCGATAATAGGACTTGTGGTATCGTTTGTGCTCGTTGTTTTTTCGATCGCACTTCCGGTTGCGATGTACAAGACCAACCCGGAATTTCGGAAGAACTTTCTCGAGCAGTACAGAAATGTGCTTGAACGTGATGAAGAAACGCTCAGACAGATGTACGGCGATGATGCATACGAGCAGATAGAAAAGATGATAGAAGAACAGGAGGACAGCCTATGATCGGGATAAACGGCTTTGGTAATATGCCTCTTACCGGCTATATATACGGCGGATATCAGGGATCAGTGCGCACGAATGATGCGCAGTCGGCCGACGGTGCCGATAAGGTTGGAACTGTCAAGAATCCGGGGGAATCAACAAGAGTCGCATCGGGGCGTAAATCATCTCCTGCCGAATGTGAGACATGCAAAGAGAGAAAGTACCAGGACGGTTCGGACGAGAACGTGTCTTTCAAGACAGCGCAGCATATCTCTCCGGAGGCTGCAGGCGCAAGGGTAAGAGCTCACGAGCAGGAGCACGTATCCAATGCATATTCCAAGGCAGAACAGAATGGCGGCAAGGTGGTAAACGCCAGTGTATCCATTCATACGGCGATATGTCCTGAGTGTGGAAGGACCTATGTATCAGGAGGTACTACCCATACCCAGATCAAATACAACAATGAGAAGAACCCTTATCAGCAGAACAAGAAAGCAAATGATGCACTGGGTCTTGTGGGCCAGAGCGTCGATCTTGCCGGCTGATACCCGCCGGGAGACGGACTATACGGGTTCGGGAGCAGTTATTAATGAAAAAAACATCTATATCTGACCTAAAGCTTGCGGCAAAGGACCGGTTACTTGGCAGTTATGGGATAGCAACAGGAACCTTTGCTCTTGTTTTTGCGCTTATTTATACTCTTATGATCGTATTGATGTATTCGCTGATAGGATCAGGGCTTCTTTCACTTGACGCTCCGGCGCAGCAGGATGCTGTTCGCCGCCTTGTGGTGACAAATGTGTTTTCACTTGTTATCGGGGCGCTCTCAAGCGTTATGTATGTCGGCTATATGTACGTGATCATGAGGATCGCCAGAGGGGAGACCCCCGTGGCATCGGATGTGTTCTTTGTGTTCAAAAATCACCCGGACAAGGTCATTATCATCAGCCTTATAATGAGTGCGGTCCAGATAGTGCTTCTTCTGCCTGCAAATATTGTCAACCTCGGTGGTAAGCAGGACGGTAAGATGTTCCTGCTGTGGACGGTACTGTACCTCTTCGGTCTTATCGCGGCGTTTGTCGTAAATATTTATTTTGCCCTCTGCTACCTTATATACATTGATGATACGGACATGAATGTCGGATATTTC